>CAYZHW010000029.1:0-14697 GCA_964478105.1 uncultured Lachnospiraceae bacterium
GGCGTGGCGCTGCTGGTCATCGGTATCCTCGGCGTCTGCGTGGGCTGGATCACCCTGCTGGGCCTGAAGGTCCTGAAGCCCCAGGCCTGCTATCAACCGCTTAAGACAGAATATGACGGCAAGATACTTACTGTTTACAACAAATACGACTTCACCGACTTCTCGAAATTTGATTTTACATACGAATATACGGTCGACGGAAAAACGGTAAAGAGCGGAAAACTCGTGCTCTCGACTCAACCGCACGCGTGCGACAAGGTCGAGCTTGTGCTTGAGAATGTGGATTGCACTCTCGGTGCTTATCTCAATGTTTCTATGAAAAACGGCGACGGATACGAGGTCGCATTCACTCAACATAAGATAAAAGACGGTGCAGAGGCAGAAGCAGGCAAGGGAAGAGCCTCTATTGTCGAGGATGGGGAATATGTGCTTATCTCAGGCGACGGCTTCTCCTACAGATTTAATATGCACTACGGATATATCGAAGAGCTTGACGGCTATCTCAAATCCCCTATGAAGATAGGCGGCTGGCGCGCGCCGCTTGATAACGATATGTTTATCACCGCGAAGTGGGCGGATGAAAAATACGACCATCTCAAGACCAAGATATACGATGCGAAAATCGACGGCAATACGATAACCGTCCACGCAAGCCTCGCACCCCTCTCAAGAACAAAGGTCGTCGATTATACTATCACATACACATTCTGTGCCGATGGGCAGATAGATGTCGCTCTTGAGGGCGATGTGGATCTTACGAAGAAGTTCCTGCCGCTCTTCGGCTTTGAGTTCAAGACCGAGGCAAAGGACTTCACTTACTTCGGCTACGGCCCGCACGAATCGTATATCGATATGCACCACGGCTCGAAGATGGGGCTTTACGAAAGCGACGCCGCGCGCGAGTACGTCGATTATCTTAAACCGCAGGAGCACGGCAACCACTACGGATGCAAGTATCTGCGCCTCGGTGAGTACGAGTTTGTTGCACGCGACGGCTTTGATATAAACGTGTCCAAATACAGCATAGATGAGCTTCAGACAAAAAAGCACAACTTCGAGCTTGTACCCGACAAATACACGAACGTGCGCGTTGACTATCTCGTGGCAGGTGTAGGCTCGGCTGCCTGCGGCCCTGCACTCTCCGAGAGATACTATATCAACACACCGCACATCTCGTTTGCGTTTACGATAAGAAAAGCGAAATGAAAAAAGCGTTGCACCTCGGTGCAACGCTTTTTACTTTACTTATACATCTTAAGATATTCTTTTGTCGCGTCGAACATTTCGTTAAACATTGCTTCCTTATCGCTATCCGAAAGCTTGTCAAGCAGATGTCCCTTCTTGAACGCCGCAAGTGCCTTTTCGCGAGAGCGCGAGACTGCCGCCTCGACCGCGTCGTCGTTCTCCTCGGATACTCTTGCGATAAGAGGAAGGATAGATTCGGGTATCTTACCCGCATATACGGGGGAGAGTGTGTCTGCCGAGAATACCGCATTTGTCTCAACGACTGCGCCTATGGGAAGATTGTCTATCTGTCCGCGGTTGGGAATATTTACATTTGTGACAAGAGGCTTAAGTCCGATAAGCGCACGCATAAGATCAACGCCTTCCTCGCCCGAATCCTTGGGAACGAGCTTTTCTGCACCCGAAAGAAGATCGGCTCTTCTCTTGAGGCGCACCTCTCTGTTATTCTTTCTCCATTCTACCGTGGTAAGACCGAATTTCCACTCGGTTACCTGTTCGGGAGAAGCAAGATAATCCTCGGCGGGCATAAATTCGGCAAGATGTCTGTCTCCTGCCGCGCCTATGTATCCGAAACGGCGGAAGAGGTCGAATGTAACTCTCTTTGCGCTCTTGAAGGTGCTGTTCATCCAGTGTCCTTTTTCGCCTTCTGCTTCAAATCCCGTTTCGTAATACTTCTTTGAGAATTTATCATAGAGGTCGATAAGATCGATATCTCTGTATTTTGCCTTTGTAAACCAAGTGAAGTGATTTACACCGACTACCTCGGTGAAAAGCTCCTGTCTCTTTACGTCCTTTATGCCGAGCATATCCTCAAGCGCGGAGCAGAGAAGATTCTGCGTGCCGAATACCTCGTGACAGCATCCGAAGGCCTTTATTTCGGGGAATGCTTCATAGAGCGCCTTTACGCAGATCGCCATGGGGTTTGTGTAGTTGATTACCCACGCATCGGGAGAGTATTCCTTGATGGCAAGTGCGATCTCCTCAAACATCGGGACAGTACGAAGCGCTCTGATAAATCCGCCGGGGCCTGTGGTGTCTCCGACAGACTGATATATGCCGTATTTTTCGGGGGTGTGTACGTCGTATTCCATCTCGTCAAATGTGCCGGGAAGAATAGAGATGATTACAAAATCTGCACCCGTAAGAGCATCGCCGAGAGAGCTTTTTACAACGTAGTTCCAGTGCGACGTGTCGAGCGTGTTTCCGATTGCTGCGTTCTCGATCGCTGCTTGCTCATCTATATCATAGAGGCGTACAGTGCCCGAAAGATCGGGGGCTCTTTCAAGATCGCGCATAAGCGTCCAAGCCCAGCCGAGCGAACCGCCGCCGATGTAGGCAATACGTATGTCTTTTGCTGTTTTTTCTTCATATATCATAATGATATACCCCAAAAAAATGATTTACAATGTTATTTTAACACTAAAAATCTTTTTGTCAAGATAGCAATTTTAAAAAGTCAGATATGCAAACAGCACACCTTTCCTGAAATGTGGAAAGATGTGCTGTCGTATTAACAGGTTATTTCAAGTATCTCGGCGTTGCCGCAAAGCCCGATTTCGCCCATTCCTGCAGGCAAAAAGACCGTGTCGCCCTTGCGGAGCTTCATTGCTTTATCCGAAGAAACAAGCTCGCACTCGCCGTCTGCGCAAAAGATCACACAAAATGACACATTGTCAATATTGAACCTATATGTGTCCGATATGACAACTTTGTCGGTCTTGAAATATTTGCACTTTGCAAGCGTTTCGCGCACCGCGCCGCCGATTTCGGTGAGCTCTCTTTTTGCGCTTTTCGGGTCTTGGCTGATATTGAAATCGGTGACCTCTGCCGCCTTGTCAAGGTGAAGCGGTCGAAGATTTCCGTCCTTGTCGCGCCTTCCGAAATCGTAGAGTCGGTAGGTGACGTTGGAGCTTTCCTGTATCTCTGCAATGGTAAGTCCCGCGCCGATCGCGTGTATCGTACCGGGCGTGATAAAGAAGACATCGCCGCGCTCTGCTTTGATCTTGCGAAGGTGTTCCGTTATCGATCCATCTTTTGCAGACGAAATAAGAGTGTCGCGGTCGATCTTGTTTTTAAAGCCGTATACGAGTGTAGCTCCCGGCTCGGCGTCGAGCACGTACCACATCTCGGTCTTTCCGAGCTGGTTCTCATTTGCCTTCGCGTACTTATCATCTGGGTGTACCTGTACCGAAAGAGCTTGCTTTGCATCGATAAGCTTGAAAAGAATGGGAAATCCCTTCTTTATATCGTGCCGTTCTCCCATCCAGTCGGGATTCTCTTCAAGTACCGAAGTAAGCGTTTTGCCGGAGAGCGCTCCGTTTGAGATGACCGATTCTCCGTCACTATGGCATGAGCATTCCCATGTCTCGGCAAGCGGAGAAATATCTATGTTTTTGTTGTAATTTGATTTTAAACTCTCTCCGCCCCAAAGATAATCCTTTGCCGCAGGCGAGAGCATAAGCGGATACTTTTTTGTTGACATATCAAACCTCAATTATTGCATCGTCAAGCGTGAACGAATAACCGACGATATACGCCTTGGGTGCATTATCTACGGTGTAGTTTACGACATAGAAACTGCCGTCATCAAGGCGTGCCCAGCCCGAGTATCCCGTATCAGCCATCGTGCTTCTGTCATAGTGAAGCGGGAAGATGCGCGTTTTGTTGTCTCTCTGTTCACGTGCAAGCGCTGTGTCTGTATCAAAGAACGCAACAAAAAGATTTTGGAATCTGTCGTGCATCTTTGACAATCCGCCTTGTGAATAGCGGTAGGTCATCATAAGTTTGTCTTTGTCGTAGAAGCCGGCGACGGGTCTGTGACAGCAGTCGATGTTTGTATCAAATATGCCTTCCCAGGTCGTGCCATAGTCGTAGGAGATCGCTTTTTTACAAGGAAGTCCGAGCTTGGAATTCTCTCGCATAAACGCGACAAGCGTGCCGGGTTTTACCTCGACAATGCTGACCTCGCAGAGCTTGAGAGCCGGATCATATGCGACAAGAGTCTCACACCAGGTCTTGCCGCCGTCATCGCTGTAATAAGCGTACTGCTCGAGTTTACCGATATCGTTTGCTCTGTGAATGCCGAAGATGTGGCGTCCGTTAGAGAGTATCTGATACTTATCGGGAACGATTCCGCGGAAGGGAATGACCGTAGGTCCTTCCCACGTGTCGCCGTCATCAGAAGAGAACCACACGTGCTGTTCGCAATCCAGAGATTCATTCTTTCCCGCCATATCCACACCGATATCGCAGAGTATGGCAAGCCTTCCGTCGGAAAGCTTGCTTATTCTTGCGCAGTTGTAGGTGTACACGTCGTTCGGGGATTTTACAAACACTTCTTTGGGGGCCCAAGTCTTGCCGTTATCATAACTTCTTGTTATCATAAGCGAAACGCCTTTGCGGTCAAGATGGAACTTGCATTCTGTGAAGATACAGATAAGCTCTCCGCGCGAGTTTTTTACAAGATCGGGCCACGCTTCATATATGCTGTCATCACGTGAGACAGTATAACGCTCTATCATTTTTTACCTCTTTAAGCTCTTTTGAATTCGTTACCAAACTCTGCTGTAAAATTCTTCTTCCAAGTCTCGGGAACATCCGTCTGAGGGGGAAGGCAAAGTCCCATATCGATGCCTACGAGCTCGGAGATGGCGAACTTGAGCGAAGCCTTTACGTCAACGCCGCCAACGAGTGCGGAGATAACGTCATTTGCTCTGTGCTGTACTGCGAGCGCCTCTGTCCATTTGCCCTCTTTTACAAGGCGGTAGATCTCAACGAATTTCTCGGCCATAAGGTTGTATGTACTTCCGATAGCGCCGTCAGCTCCCATTGCGAGACCCGAAAGGCACATCTCGTCGTAGCCGTTGTAGAAGATCTTGTCGGGGTACTTGCTTCTCAGACGCTCAAGCGTAAAGAAGTCGTTGCTTGTGTATTTAACACCGACTACGCGTTCGTCCTTAAGAAGTGTATCAAATACGTTATTGTCAAGAACTGCACCTGCAAGCGCGGGGATAAAGTAGATGAACATAGGAAGATTGCAAGCGTCAACAAGCGAGAGATAATATTCGATTATCTGCTCGGACGAATATTTGAAGTAGAAGGGAGTAACAGAGCTGATAGCGTCGTAGCCGAGCTCATCGCAGAGTTTTGCATACTTGATAGCCTTTGCAACAGACATATCGCCTACCTGAGCTATAAGCGTGCACTTGCCCTTTGCGTACTTTGCGCAAAGTCTGTAAACGAGCTCGCGGTCAGCGTCTTCCATAAGGAAACTTTCTGCCGTGCTTCCGTTAACGTAGAAGCCGTCGACGCCCTTTTCGAGGTTGTAGTTGATAAGTCTTTCAAGTTCTTTTTCGTTCACCTTGCCGTTAGCATCAAACGGAGTGAGAAGTGCGGGAAATATACCTTTGAATTTTTCTGTGTTCATAATAGGTATCCTTTCTTTTTTTTATTTACAACTTTATTTTAACACAATATTTTTACATACAATATACAGATATTGCTGATTTTATATAAAAATCTTGCTATTAAGTGCAAAGTATGCTACAATTGATGCGAGGTGAGTATATGAATTTTGAGATATTCTACCGCCAAAAGGGCCCTGACGAGAAAAGCAACATAAAACATACGTATCAAAACAGATTTGAAATACTGCAGGTCTTTCATGATAAAGGCAACGTGCTCGCGGGCACCAAAATATTCCCGATGATACAAGGCGCAATATACTTAATAGATTGTTCAAAGCCGCAATGCACTCAGCCGTCCTCTGCCGAGGAATATGTCAGAAACAAGATAATGCTTGACAAGGATGCGCTTATTGTTTTTTTGAATTCGGTCTTTTGCTATGAGACTGTAAGAGAAGCGATGACCGACGGGGGTATGTGCGTAACCTTTGACCCGGAGATGTCTGCGAAGATAGATTCCTTCTTCTACTCAGCGTACAAAAATACAGATGATCCGAGCGCGATAATGCACGCGATACTTAAGATATTTCTTGCAATAAAAGACAGTGCTCTGCCGGCAGAGCTTTGCGATACGGGGATCGTCGGACGGACGATAAAATATATAGACAAGAATATATCTGAGACCATCAGTACGGCGCGTATCGCAAAATATCTTCATATAAGTGAGTATCATCTCTGCCACGAATTCAAACGCCGTACGGGCAGTACGATATCAGAATATACGGCATCAAAACGACTGTCCGAGGCAAAGAAAATGCTTGCAGAGACAAGCAAGACGGTATCCGAGATAGCGACCGAGCTGGGATTTTCTTCCTTCTCGTATTTTTGCAAAATATTCAAGGAGAAAAACGGTATGACTCCCGGGGAATTTCGTGATAGGGGTGAGGCAAATATATGAACAAGAAAACATTAAAAACGATCTTTATAAATACACTCCCCGTGCTTGCAGGCTATATGGCGATAGGCATATCCTTCGGCATATTACTTTCTGTCAAGGGATACGGCATCGGCTGGGCGCTTGCAATGAGCCTTTTCATCTACGCAGGCTCTATGCAGTTTGTCACCATCGATCTGCTCGGCGGTGCGGCATCGCTCGTCTCTGCGGCGCTTCTCACCCTTATGGTAAACGCAAGACACCTCTTTTACGGTATCTCTATGATAGAAAAGTACAAAGGCACGGGAAAGAAAAAGCCATACCTTATATTTGCACTTACCGATGAGACCTACTCGCTCGTGTGCTCCGGAGAGGCTCCGGAAGGTATCGACCGCGATCTGTATTTTCTCTTCGTCTCGATGTTTAATCAGTGCTATTGGGTGGTCGGCAGTGTGATAGGGTCGCTTATAGGTTCTGTGATAACCTTCAACTCCGATGGGCTTGAGTTTGCTATGACCGCGCTCTTTGTGACCGTTTTCGTCGAGCAGTGGATGAGCACAAAAAATCATATTCCGGCACTTGTCGGTGTAGCGGTCTCGGTCGTTTGCCTGCTTATCTTCGGCGCGGACAGTTTCCTTATTCCGACTATGATTGCTATTACACTCATCCTCGGACTTTTGCAAAAAAAGATTGGGGGTGAGCGCCGTGAGTAATATTCACTCTGCCGCTATTGTCGCTGTAGTTGCTGCGGTCACAATACTTCTTAGGTTTTTGCCATTCATTGTTTTCAATGGGAAAGCGAAAACGCCCAAATTCATTTTGTACCTCGGTGATGTTCTTCCGTATGCGATAATGGGTATGCTGGTCGTATATTGCCTTAAGGGCGTGTCCTTCTTATCTTCGCCATACGGTATTCCGGAACTTGTCTCGTGCGTACTCACTGCGCTCGTATATGTATGGAAGAGAAACACTCTCCTCGGTATCGCCGTCGGTACGGTCTGTTATATGATCTTCGTACAGTTTGTGTTTTGATAAAAAAAGCAGCGGATGAAAACATAATGTTTTTCATCCGCTGCTTTTTTTATTGTTTATCTTTTGCGCACTGTTGTTTTTGCTTTAATACTTTGTTGAGCTTTTTTGTGTTTCTCTTGATTATTGAATAAATGATCAGCCAGATCACGAAATACCCGACAACAAAAATACCCGAAAAAACCAAGATCGGAGCGGTGCCCCATTCCAGCCAATCATTGATCAAATAAGTTACGAGATAGCTTATATATAAAATGCTGCCGTGAATTAAAATGGCTACCATCAGCGGCAATTGTTCAATTTGATATATAGCATTCATACCGCCCGCAATAAAGGCAAGAGCTGTTATTGAAAAAATACCAATGCAGACTTGATTTACAGTTAAAGTCTCTACAGCACCGTGATGCTGTAAAATAAGATATAATACTGCCAAAACGACAGGCCCCAGACCGCAAGCGCTTATACCGCGGCGGATAAATTCCAAAACAGTCTTTTTCATATCTTTTTATACCTCCTTTTTATTTCCGCGAAACAACGTCTGGAAACATATTCGCGATAGCCGCATTCAAACACGGCATCCACGCCGCCGTTAAAGGCTGGATCAAAGCGCAGGATACGGTGTTCATTTGCGAGGGTTGATTTGTTGATGCGGATAAAATAAGAGGGTAAAACAGATTCCAAGTCGCGCAGACGGTCTTGCAGGCGATAGCGATGACCGTTTATGTCAATGGCGATCACCTTTCTTTCAAGAACGCTAATACATTCTATTTCTGCAAAGGCAAGCTTTCGCATTTCATCATCTCTGTATCCCATAATTTTGTCCGACCCGGAAAAACTGCAGACAAGATTTTCTATCTCTTGTGTAATAGAGGAAGGAGCGTGAACGATTGCTATTATCTCTTCTTCTGCATCTTTGTCAATAATAAGTTTGTATTTCATCTTATCAGATCCTTATTGTTTTTTCATTTGTTTAAGAAAAAAGAATACGGCAACTGCCGTTATAAATACGCTGTAAAAAACGATTGGCAGTATGTGTGAAGCCGCAAGCTTGAAATTTCCGCCCAATAATGCTTTTTCCATTTCCGCTGCGTGAACAAAGGGGAGCGCATTTGCTGTTTTTTCGAAAGCCCCACCCACAAGTTTCAAATCAAACCACACTCCGGAAAGCCATGCGCAAAGATTTGTCAGCAGTGCACCGCAAATACCGCCGACCTGCTTAACGCCGAAGATACTGCCGCATAATAGTCCCAGAGAAATATTGAAGATAGCCATAGGGATCAGTCCTATCACAGCATAAATAATATTTACGCTTAAAGTCAGTCCTAGGGGAACAGCAAACAGATAGCAGGTAAGCGTTTGTCCGATCGCGATGGGCAAGATCGGCAGCATATATCCCATAATAAAGTCGAATCCCGTGAGCGGTGTCGTGTACAGTCTTTGCAACAGTGCGCTCTCTCTGTCTTTAGCGATCAGAGTCGCCGAAAAAAGAGTCATAAACGACAGCCCGAATACGGTAATACCGGGAGTCAGCGTGTCTATTTCAAACAGACTTACCGGAATATTTGCCTGTATAGCACTGAGAAGCAAAAGCAATACCAATGGAAATCCCAGACCGAAGCAGAGGTTGATCGGATCGCGTAATATCTCTTTTGTGCATCTGTTTGCAAAAGTCATAATTCTCATACTTATGCCTCTCTTTCTTTTACAATGGAAACAAATGTTGTCTCAAAATCATCGCTTCCCGCAATTTTATTTAATTCTTCCACGGTTCCGATGGCAAGAAGGGATCCGTATTTCATAATTCCGATCCTGTCTGAAAGCGCCTCGGCTTCTTCCATATAGTGCGTTGTCAGAATGATCGTTACGTTGTCTTTTAATGCTCGGATCACTTCCCACAGCTCATGCCTTGCAATAACATCCAAGCCAAGTGTGGGTTCGTCCAAAAACAGAATTTCAGGTTCGCTTACCAGTGCCATAGCAATGCTGACCCGCCGTTGCCAGCCGCCCGATAGCTTGCCGGCCTTTTTTTGCAAAACGCCGCCCAAAGAAAATTGCCCGGAGAGTTCCGTGATCTTTGTCATAGATTTTGACTTGGAAAAACCGTGGATACCGCATATCAGTTCCAGATTTTCCTTTACGGAAAGATTCGGAGCAACGGCGCTCTCTTGTGGAGATACAGCAATAAGCCGCTTTACCTTTTGCGGCTCTTTTATAATGCTGAGACCGCCTACGGTTGCATCTCCGTATGTGGGTCTTGTGAGGCAGGAAAGCATTTTGATAACTGTGGTCTTTCCGGCACCGTTTACACCGAGCAGAGCGAACAATTCACCGTGCTCGATCTCTAAATTAAGCTTATCAACGGCTCTCAGTTTTTTGTACCGTTTTACAAGTTCTGTTGTTTTGATTGCTTGCATTTGCATCATCCTCCTTGTTTACGAGTATCATAATAACATATAAAATCGGAGAAATGCTGTTTTTTGTCTGTTCGGTCGTTTTCGATGCCTTATCGGTTTTTAGTATACCCGTCGGCAGTTTATCTGTTAATTAAAAGTCCCCGTCCATTTTGTCAAATGAACGGGGCTTATTATTCTTGCTGAGTGTACAAGTTTTTGTTTATCTTGCATATATTTTATTGAGATGCGCAAATTTCTTCCAATCGATGCGTGAGAGCTGTTCCTCGGTCACACGGTATCTCCAGTTGCCCTGTGCTTTTCCGGGAGTGTTGATACGGGTGTCGGCACCGTATCCCAACAGATCTTGAACAGGGAAGATGACAGTGCCCGCAACGCTCATCATAACAGATCTGATTGTCGCGGCAAAGCCGTCGACAGGGTATCCGAGGTAGTCAAGAACATCTCGCCTTGTGTTCTCGTCAAGTTCCCACAAAAAGGCGAGCAGAGTATTGTTGTCGTGCGTACCCGTGTATGCAACAAGATTTTCTTTGTAATTGTGCGGCAGATGCGGCGAGAGGGGATTACCGTCAAAGCCGAACTGGAAGACTGCCATACCAGGATATCCGCTGTATTCAAGCAGTGCATCGGTGTCGGCATCTATCTCGCCGAGGTTTTCGGCAAGTATGAGCTTTCCGTCTGCGATCTTTGAAAAGGCATCAATTAGTTTTTCTCCTGGGCCTTTTTCCCACTTGCCCTCTTTTGCGCTCGCGGCATTTGCGGGAATGCTCCAATATGCGCTGATCGCACGGAAATGGTCAAGCCTCACTCCGTCAAAGAGGGTGAGCATATATCCGAGTCGCTCGCACCACCAAGCATATCCGTCTTTTTCCATAACCGACCAATTATAGATCGGATTACCCCATAATTGTCCGTCTTCGCAAAAATAGTCGGGCGGAACGCCTGCGACGTGTGTGGGATCATTTCTTTTGTCAAGTAAAAATTGCTCTGGAGACGAGTATACATCATAGCTGTCGTGAGAAACATAAAATGGGATATCTCCTATTATCGAGATGCCTTTTATTTTTGCGTATGTGTGTATATTGTCCCATTCTCTGTGGAATTCATATTGAATGAACCGCCACGCAAAAAGCTCGTTTTCATCAGGCGTTTTTATAGTCCATTCTTTCCAATGCTTGTTGCCGTTTGCCTCTTTTAAGGCGAGATATGTACAGGTTTCGTTTATTCTCGGATTAGCATCCAGAAATTCGTTGATTTTGTCTTTGTTTTTGACACGTGAAGCTGCTTTTTTTAAGAACGAGATCCTCTTTTTTGAAAGAGCTTCGTAATCACAAAGATAGGGATCTGTTACTGTTTGCTCTTTTTCCTCTTCGGGCGTGACAAGCCCCGCCGAAAGAAGCGCTGACGGATCAATAAAATAAGGATTGCCCGCGAAAGAAGAGTAAGACATATAGGGGGAGTTGTGTCGGTCGGTTATGCCGAAAGGGAGTACCTGCCAGTATGTAAAACCGCCGTCCTTTAACATATCTATCCATTTGTAAGCACTTTCACCGAAATTACCGCAGCCGTATTTTCCGGGCAGAGCAAATATAGGTAAAAGAACACCGCTTTTTCGTTTCATAACTATCCTCCGACGATCGTTTATGGTTACATTATATATCACCGATTGCAAAAACGCAAGCAATTTTGTAATTTGGATAATTTTAGAAAAATATTTAAAAAAGTATGTACAAATATTAAAAACTGTGGTATAATTAGTTAAACATAACAAAAACTCGCCTTGCTGCGGCGAAAATATGTGCGAATACGCACAATTATTTCCGATTTCGACAAGAAAAAACTGTATGTTCAATTATATTTTGATCTCTTTCGGCAGGGGTTGCCGATAATTTATAAAATAATACATCAGGGAGGTCTTTTAAGTGAGTTTCAAGAAAAAAGAATGTGTCGCCATGATATTGGCAGGAGGACAGGGAAGCAGACTCTACGTTTTGACCGAAAATACGGCAAAGCCTGCGGTCCCCTTCGGAGGAAAGTACAGGCTTATTGACTTCCCCCTCTCAAACTGCGTCAATTCAGGCATCGACACGGTCGGTATCTTGACGCAGTATCAGCCTCTCCAACTTAATGAATATATAGGTAACGGCTCGCCCTGGGGACTTAACAGCGTGGGCGGAGGCATACACGTGCTCTCGCCATATTCCAAGAGCGCAAGCTCCGAGTGGTATAAGGGAACAGCGAACGCGATATTCCAGAACATTTCGTTCATCGACCGCTACCGCCCGACTCACGTTCTCATTCTTTCGGGAGACCACGTGTATAAAATGGACTACTCTCTTATGCTTGCCGATCATATAAAAAATAAGGCGGACTGCACCATCGCGGTTCTTAATGTGCCGCTCGAAGAGGCTTCGAGATTCGGTATTATGAACACTGACGACAAGGGCAAGATATACGAGTTTGAGGAAAAGCCCAAGCATCCGAAGAGCACGAAGGCTTCGATGGGGGTTTATATTTTTAAATGGGATAAGCTCAGAGAGTATCTGATCTCCGATAACGAGGACCCCGATTCTTCCAACGATTTCGGTAAGAATATCATCCCCAAGATGCTTGCCGATAAGCACAGGCTCTTCGCGTATGATTTCGAAGGATATTGGAAAGATGTCGGAACTATAGACAGTCTTTGGCAGTCGAATATGGAAATACTCGGAGACAAGCCACTGCTTGATATGCGCGATACAGATATGCGTATCTACGCAAGAAACTACGCTCATCCGAGCAGTTATATCGCACCCGAGGCAGAGATCGTAAATTCTTACGTTGCAGAGGGAAGTACGGTATACGGCAAGGTGCATAATTCGATAATCTCGACAGGATGTACTATCGAAAAGGATGCCGAGATCTATGACAGTTTTGTTATGCCCGATGCGGTCATAGAGGAACATTCGGTGATCCGTTACGCCATCATCGGCGAGAATGCTACCATCCACGCAAACGCGCGTATAGGTGACAACCCGCAGTTCTACGAGAAGAACAAATGGGGAATTGCCGTTGTGGGAAAAGATAAGGAAGTAGCGCAGAATAAGATAATGCTTCCGAAGGAAATTTATTAAGGAGGACACCGATATGAAAGCAATGGGAATAATCTTTTCCAATATTTACGACAGCTCGCTCGGTGAGCTCACAAACCACAGAACGGTGGCATCTCTTCCTTTTGGAGGCAGATACAGACAGATAGATTTCGCGCTTTCCAATATGTCCAACTCGGGCATATATAACATAGGTATTATTACAAAGTACAACTACCGATCTCTTATGGATCATCTTGGCAACTGCGGAGCGTGGGACCTTAACAGAAAGAACGAGGGCGTTGTATTTCTTCCGCCTTTTGCCGAAGGAAATACCGGTGCGGTATACAAGGGAAAGCTTGAAGCGCTTTATTCTGCGGTTCATTTTATTGACAACGCCGCATACGACTATGTTGTTGTGTGCGATTCGACGATACTTTGCAATATTGATTTCAAAGAGGTAATAACCCATCACATTCAGTCAAAGAATGATGTAACTGTTATCTCGGGCGCATTCGGCAGCGCCAAAAAATGCCCGCTCGTTCTCAAGGCGAATGCAAAGGGAAGAGTTACCGAGATGAAGATAGACTCCAAGCCTGAGGCAGACAGCTACATCGGAATGGGAATGTTTGTTATCGGACGCGAGATGCTCGTTGAAGCAATTACAGATTCCTATTCGAGAGGATACGTGCATTTTGAGAGAGACTATCTGCAGCGCAGATTCAATGATAAGGCTCTTAAGCTCGGTGTCTACCGCTTTGACGGAGTGGTACTGCACAACGCGGATGTGGGAAGCTACTTTGCAAACAATCTTTCACTTATTGACAAGAAGATAAGAGACGGTATTTTCCTGCCCGATTCTCCTATCTACACGAAGGTAAGGGACGAAGCTCCGACATATTACGGCGAGGGATCCAAGGTCTCCGATTGTATCGTTGCCGACGGATGCGTTATGCGCGGCACAGTAAAGGACAGCGTTATTTTCCGCGGAGTTACGGTAGAATCAGGAGCAAATGTTAAATCAAGTATTATTATGCAAGGCGCGAAAATAGGCGCGGGTGCAGATCTCGAGTGCGTCATTCTTGACAAGAATGTCACCGTCACTGAGGGAGCGTGCCTTAAGGGAACACCGAAGCACCCTGTTATCGTAAAAAAGGGAGAAACAGTATGAAGATCGTATTTGCGGCAAGCGAAGCCGCACCGTTTATAAAGACAGGAGGCCTGGGCGATGTCGCCCAGGCTCTTCCCGAGGCACTTTCAGAGTATAAAGGCAATGAAATATTGCTTTTTTTGCCATATTATGCTAAAATAAAAGATAATGCTTCCATCGAAGTAGAACGTGTTGCACAGTTTGAAACAGAGCTCTCGTGGCGGCATTCTTACGTGGGGCTTATGCGCTTGAAGAGTAAGCGCCGCAAGCTTCGCGTTTACTTTATCGACAACGAGTATTATTTCAGACGCGGGGCTACATACGGCGAGCACGACGACGGCGAGAGGTTTGCATTTTTCTGCAAAGCGATACTTGAATCGCTCGTATATCTTGGCGAGTGTCCCGATATAATTCATTGCAACGACTGGCAGACCGCACTCCTTCCGGCACTTCTTCA
>CAYZHW010000030.1:0-13921 GCA_964478105.1 uncultured Lachnospiraceae bacterium
CCGATATGCTCGCAAATTTTCAAGACCGCCTCGTTATGACCGCTTCGATAACCCTCCGTGGTATATACTGAGTGCTCGCAAATGTTGACGCTTCGGTAACCCATATAGGACAAGCAACAAATTTGCAACATTGTTATCTTACCATATGAAATCCTCGATGTCAAGGTCTAAAAGATTTTTTGTAAAAATTTTTCATTTATGTATTGCATTTTTTTGTGTTTTATGTTAATATAATTGTTGTTTATGACTTTCTTTAGAATAAACATAAAAATAAGTACAACTTACGGAGGATTATATAATGGAAATAGTACTTGGTATTCTTTTACTTGTTGCGGCGCTCTTTTTGATCGTGGCTGTTCTTATGCAGTCCGGTAAGTCTAAGAACCTTTCCGGAAGCATTGCAGGCGGAGCAGAGACTTTCTTCGGCAAGAGCAAGGGTTCGACTATCGACAAGAAGCTCTCTACACTCACAACAGTTGTTGCAATAGTTTTTGTAGTACTTGTTATCGTTGTTTTCGTTATGCAGGATGACAACGACCTCGCTGCTATTCTTGACAGCGTGATTACAGGCGACGTTGCTGAAACAACAGCTGCACCCGGTGAAACAACAGAGGCTCCCGAGACAACAGAAGCTCCTGCAGAGACAACGGCAGCTCCCGAGGAGACAACGGCGGCTCCTGCTGCGTAATAGGGACGTTTCCGAAAGTGAAACAGAGTTCGCTTAAAGTGCGGACAAGCAAATATAATACTTACACCGCTTTTGGATATAATATGCCCAAAAGCGGTTTGCTTTTTATAAAAACAGGAGAAATATATTGAAACAAATTATCAAAGAAAATATAATTGAATTCATAAGGGATGAATTTTACATTCCCCAAAAGCCTTCTGAGCTTATGAGATTGCTTGAGATCGAAGGGGCAGAGAGTGAGCACGCATTTTACTTTGCACTCACAGAGCTTGAGGCGGACGGTGAAATATCATTCACCAAAAAGGGAAAGGTAGCCGCTCCCGAGACCTGCGGACGCCTTACGGGCACTTTTCGCGGAACGTCGCGCGGGTTTGGTTTTTTTACCCCGTATAAAGCATATACGGGCATAAAGGGCGATATCTTTATTTCAAAATCCAAGACTAACACGGCAATCGACGGAGACAAAGTCGCGGTGCAGATCACATCGCGCGGATCTCACTCTCACGGAGAAAACCCGGAGGGAGAGGTCGTAAAGATAATAGAGAGAGGGCACAAAACGGTTATATGCACGCTTGAGAAGCGTGTACGCACATTCGGCGCCAAAAAGAGAAAAGTGACTCAAAAACATTGTTATGCCTATCCCGACAGCACAAAACTTCCATTTAAAATACGTATAGATTTCTCTGATGATCTGGGGGCGCTTGACGGCGACAAGGTCGAAGTTGAGATCACGCGTTATCCCGATGCCGAGGGTAAGGCGCAGGGAAAGGTAGTGCGTGTATTCGGATCTTCGGATTCACGTGAGGCAAATTATGAGGCGATATTGCACGCAAACGGCGTGCGAGTGGATTTCCCCGCGAATGTGCTCGCTGAGGCAGATACGCGTGCTTGTGAGCCGCTTGACACCGATGGCAGAGTCGATCTGCGTGACAGGATAATATTTACCATAGACGGTGCCGACGCAAAAGATCTTGATGATGCGATCTCGCTTGACGTCACGGAAAACGGATATATCCTCGGTGTGCATATTGCAGATGTGTCACATTATGTCAGAGAGGAAAGTGAGCTTGACCGCGAGGCATTTCTTCGCGGAACGAGCATTTATTTTACCGATAAGGTCGTGCCGATGCTCCCCAAGGCGCTCTCAAATGGTATTTGCTCGCTCAACGGCGGTGTTGACCGATACGCGCTATCTGCGTTCGTTACGCTTGACAAAGGCGGAACGATACTTCAGTGCGAGCTTAAGGAGAGCATAATCAACTCAACGGTCCGCGGCGTTTATTCCGAGATAAACGATATTCTCGTTAAGCGGGAAGGATCGGAGTTTTTTGAAAAATACGGTGCGGTCATTCCCACATTGGACAATATGATGACGCTCTACCGTATACTCTCAAAAAGAAGCACAGAGCGCGGTGCGCTTGAGCTTGAGAGCTCCGAGGCTAAGATAGTACTCGACGAAAAAGGTCATCCTGTTGACATTGTAAAGCGTGAGCGCGGTGAAAGTGAAAAAATGATAGAGCAGTTTATGCTTTGTGCAAATGAAGCGGTCGCGAGCTGGCTGCATTGGCAGAATATGCCCTGCGTTTACCGTATTCACGAAGATCCTAATCCCGAGAAGATACAGGCTTTTTCGATCTTCGCACACAATCTTGGCATAGACATAACGCCGCTTCGCAAAAAGCAGATATATTCTTCATCTTTACAAAAAATAATGCAAGAAGCAAAAGAAAAAGAGCTGGCATCGGTCGTATCGGGTGTGATGCTTCGCTCTCTTGCTAAGGCTAAATATTCATCTTCAAACAGCGGTCATTTCGGACTCGGTATCGATTTCTATTGCCACTTTACTTCTCCTATAAGAAGGTATCCTGATCTTACTGTGCACAGAATAGTAAAGTCCATCCTTCACGGTAAGGCGACGGGAGATACGCTTGACCATCTTGTTCGGTTTGCAGATGAATCTGCAAGGGTGTCAAGTGAAAATGAGCTTCGTGCGCTTTATGCTGAACGCGATATTGAGGATCTTTACAAGGTCATATATATGGCAGATCGTGTGGGAGAGGAGTTTGACGCGGTAATAAGCTCGGTAAATTCATTTGGAATGTTTGCTGAGCTTGAAAATACCTGCGAGGGACTTATCCCGATAGACAGTCTTTCGGGTTATTACGACTACGATGAAAAAAATTACAAGCTTACAAGGGGTAAGAAGTCGTATCGGCTCGGTCAGGCGGTAAGAGTCAGAATTGAGTCTGCAGATATTGCCGCGGGTAAGATAGATATGAGTTTGGTAGAGTGATCAGTTCGCAAAGCTGAATGATCCGAAGCTTGCCGTGATACGGTTTTTGTGTGCCGATAGCGCTTCGGTGTCATCGTTCTTGAAAAAATACAGGGCGCCGCCGGACGGATCTATTCCCAAGAGTGCGTCTCTTGCGGCATTCGACGCGCGCTCTGACGGTTCTGCCGAGAGCATATCTTTGTTGAAAAATGCGCCGTAATTGAATATTACCGAAACGGTATCGCTCGGATAGTTTGCGCTTTCTGTGCGGTTCTTTATCGTTGCCCCGATGGACACCTGGCAGACGTATGGCTCTTTTTCCGCGAGCGAAAAAATAAATTTAGCAAGGATGTCACGTTCGAGCTCATATGTGATCCCCGCATAACGTGCAAGCGAAAGCATAGAAGGGGAAAACGGATCGTTGTCGTCGGACGGGGTTTCACGCGGCATAAGGACGCGGTAGGGTAAAAGGAAGAGTGCCATTGCGGCGCAAGCTGTTGTTACAGCTACAATGGCAGAGCAGAGTGTTGCGTGTTTCTTAACCAAAGCTTTTATTATCTTCATAAACACCTCGGATGTTTTTATTAATACTTTTGCCCAAAAAGACCGTGATTATGACTTTGTACTTTGTTTTCTTGACATTGTGTTGGCAATATGATATATTTTTTGTATGGAGTGGAATATGAAAAAGAAAGATGTTAAATTAAAGATAGTATCGGAGCAGTTCGATATTTCAGATGAGCTTTTTGCTTCGCTTGTGGGTGAGGACGGGTATCTCGGCTCGTTTGACGACGAGGTCGATCAAAAACTCGGCAAGCCCGTAAAGGACGAGAATTCCGATACGATAGAGATGACGACCGACGCGGTTATGACCGATGACGGAGAGCGTATCGAGATATCATATGAGGAGACCGAGCTTACCGGAATGAAAGGATCAAAAACATCTGTGTCCTTTAAAAAGGACGAGCCCGGACTTGTCGCTATGCTAAGAGACGGTACGGTATATACCGCTCTCGTTTTTGAGGAAGGCCGCCGCAATATCTGTGCGTACGAAACGCCTTATATGCCGTTCGAGCTTTGCATCTGCACAAAAAAGGTGGAAAATGAGCTCGTTTTCGGAGAAGGGAAGCTTTATCTCGATTACATAGTTGAGGTAAGAGGTGCGCAGGCGGAAAGAACGAAGTTTACTCTTGAGATAATATAAAAAAAGAAAGGGGAGACCGATATGAATATTATAAAAGAAGCCGATTTTAAAGCTAAACTCAAATCGGGGCTCTCCGGCGGGTATTTTTTCTTTGGCGAAGAGGATTACCTAAAGCAGTATTACGTGTCTGCCTCCCGTGCCTCTGTATCCGGTGAGGACAGCTTTGCCGCTTTTAATGATATTAAGCTTGACGGAGAGGACTTTTCTCCGGATAAGCTTGCCGATCTTCTTATGGTGCCGCCTATGATGAGCGAAAAGAAGTTTATTGAGCTTCGCGGATTTGATCTCTCTTCGATGAAGCAGAGTGAGTTTGATGCGCTGTGTGAAGCACTGGAGATTCTTCCCGAGTATGACTTCAATGTGCTTATATTATCTGTAGCTTCCGATTCGTTTGACGCAGGATATCTTCCCAAGCGTCCGTCTCCTCAGCTTACACGGCTTTCGGAACTTCTTTGCCCCGTACAATTTGAGCTTATGCCGCCAAGAAAGCTCGCGGCTTGGGTGAAGCGTCATTTCAATCACGAAAAGGTCGATATAGAGGATGCCGTTTGCGATCATCTTGTCGATTATTGCGGACGTAATATGTTTATACTCAAAAATGAGATCGAAAAGCTTGCGGCGTATGTGAAGTATGCGGGAAGAGATCTGGTCACGCGCGACGATATAAAAGAAGTGTCGGTGCAGGGAACCGAATTCGGTGCGTTTGCCTTTTCGAATTCGATAATGCAGGGCGACACGAAACTTGCGCTCTCGATGCTCTCGCTGTACAAATTGCAAAAAAAAGAGCCCATACTTGTTATGGGCGAGGTTACGAAGACCTGCTCGGAGATGCTCTCGGTGAAGATACTTTCGGACAGCGGAATGACCTCGTACGAAATCGCTGATGCGTTGTCTGCGCAAAAGATCAATGAATATAAGGTCAGCCTTTATATCAAGAGCGTGTCGAAGATATCTACCGAAAAATTGCAAAAGGTCATAGCGCTTTGCCGCGATACTGATTTGAAACTTAAAAACTCTCAGATCGGATATGTAGCAATAGAACGCTTGATTTGTTCCATTTAGGGGGACGTATGATAGATTTGAAATATCCCGTTATTGTCGAGGGGAAATACGACAAGATCAGAGTTGAGCTTGTGGCGCGAGGACAGATAATAACGACCGACGGGTTCGGTATATTCAAGAAGAATGAAAAGGCGGCGCTTCTTCGCACACTTGCAAATAAGACACCGCTTATCGTCCTGTGTGACAGCGACGGCGCCGGCACTCTCATACGCTCCTATATGAACTCTATAATCTCCCCTGACAGGCTTATACATCTTTATATTCCCGAGATCTTCGGAAAAGAAAAAAGGAAGAGTGCTCCGTCGGCGGCAGGTACGCTCGGCGTTGAGGGGATGGAGAAAGAATGTCTGCATAAAATTCTCGCTCCGTATGCGGCAGATGCTGATGAGATCCCCGGCAGAGATAATCCCCTCTCAAAGCTTGATTTTTATACCGATGGGCTTTCGGGCGGCGAAGGCGCGGTACAAAAACGTGATGCGCTTGCAAAAGAGTTCGGACTTCCGCGCGGTATGTCCGCAAATGCACTGCTTTCGGCGCTGAAACTTGTTGCTGCATATGACGAATACAAAGAGGCAGTTCAAAAATTATCAAAGTGAGAAAAGTAATGTATAAGATAAAAAAACTTTTAAAAAAATATGAGGAGATAATAAAATATCTTTTCTTTGGCGTAGTTACTACGGTCGTGTCGCTTGCTGCCTGTTGGGCAACACTCAAGGTCGGCGTGATCTTCCTTCACGACAGTATGGGAGAGCCTACCGAGCTTCTTGACGTTATAGGAAGTACGGTACAGTGGGTTGCGGGTGTGCTCGTCGCATTTTTTACAAACAAAAAATGGGTCTTTACCGATGCCGAAAAGGGAAAGTCTGCAGGAAAAAGGCAATTCTTTACCTTCTGCGGCTCAAGAGTGGCAACATATTTTATTGAGGTGGTTATAAATCTCGGAGTTATAGCGTTGCTTGAATGGCTCGGATACCGCGCACCGATACTTGATCTTGTTATCGTGACCATCACTCTTTCCGCAAGAGTGTGGGCTAAAGTTGTATCGTCTGTAGTGGTTGTCGTGTCTAACTATTTTATAAGTAAATTGCTCGTTTTTAAAAAGAAAGAAAAATAAAATTAACTTTTTTTCAAAAACCTCTTGCAAAATGTAAAACTTTGTGTTATAATACCGAAGGTGATCAAGAGATCACCTTTATACGGCCCGTTGGTCAAGCGGTCAAGACGCTAGCCTCTCACGCTGGAAACGGGGGTTCGATTCCCCCACGGGTCACCATAAACAAAGCAGCTCCGCAAAAGCGGAGCTGTTTTGTTTTTAGTAATCTGTAAAATATCGAGCGCCCCGCAATCTGTAAAGATTGCCAAAACGCACGGTGGTAAGATTTTAATTAATACAAATAATACCGTGCGTTAGGGTTCAGATTCCCCCACGGGTCACAAAAAAAGAGATGCCAAAGCATCTCTTTTTCCTCTTACAGCACCAGCGACGGGGCTGCGTAAACTCTTGCCGCGAGCTCTTGATTTAGCATATAGAGACTCTTGGGATCCGAGCCGAAGAGCTCCATCTTTGTGATCATATCGTGTGCGTTTGTCTCCTCTTCGCCCTGTTCTTTTACAAACCAGTCCAAAAACTGCATCGTGCGGAAATCTTTGACATCATATGCCGCAGCGTAGATATCATTGATAAGCGAGGTTACGTATTCCTCGTGCTCAAGCCCCGCTTTGAGAACATCCATATGCGACTCAAAAATCTTGTCGGGTTTGGCGATGGCATCAAGCGTTACGATCTGGTTTTCATTCTGCAAATACTGATAGAAAAGCATCGCGTGGTCGCGCTCTTCTTGCGCCTGTATCATATACCAGTTTGCAAATCCGTCAAGACCTGCCGCTTTGAAATAGTTTGAAAAATCGAGATAGAGATAAGCCGAGTAGAATTCTTTGTTTATCTGTTCGTTAAGAAGCTTGTGTACCTTTGCGTTCATCATTGTTTTATCCTCACTTTTTGTATTTTTTTATGTTTGTGGTATTATTTTACTATATTTTCAAAAACACTTCCGTGACTTGGTCACAATTCTTGACCTTGTCGAAGATTCGTGATAAAATATGCTATATAGATCATATGTGGGAGAACGGGTATGGACAGAAACGAAAAAACAGAATTGTTTAAAAACACTTTTCCTTTTTGGGATAAGATGAGCGAGGTCGATAAAGAGACCTTTTTAAACTCTGCCCAGTACGTCCGTTTTGACAAGGGCTCGAATATCCACGACGGAGGCGAATGTACAGGCATCATACTTATAAAAAGCGGAGCTTTGCGAGTATATATGCTTTCGGATGAGGGCAAGGAGATAACGCTATACCGCCTTTTCTCCGGGGATATGTGCATACTGTCGGCATCCTGCGTGCTTGAAAATATAACCTTTGACGTCTTTATTGACTCCGAAGAGGACAGCGAATGCGTTGTCGTGGGCGGTTGCGCTATGGAAGACCTGACGCGCCGCCTTCCCGAAGCGAAGATATTTGCACTGGAGACGGCGCTTTCACGTTTCTCCGACGTTATGTGGGTAATGCAGCAGATACTGTTTATGAGTATGGATAAGCGTCTTGCCATCTTCCTTCTCGACGAAATATCAAAAAGCGGCAGTGATACCGTAAAATTAACACACGAGCAGATCGCCAAATATATGGGATCTGCCCGCGAGGTCGTTTCAAGAATGTTAAAATATTTTACTACAGAGGGAATCGTGTCGGTTTCGCGAAGCGAGGGAATAAAGATACTTGATAAGAAGAAGCTCCGCAGCTTAACCTAAAAGTGCGAGCACCTGAGATTTCGGGCGGGCGCCGGTCGCTCTGTTTACTACTTCGCCGCCCTTCATTACGACGAGCGTCGGGATGCTGATAACTCCGAATTCTCCTGCAAGATCGGGCTCTTCGTCTACATTGATCTTTGCGACAAGAATGTCATCGCGCTCTTCTGCAATGGCATCAACTACAGGGGAGAGCATACGGCAGGGAGAGCACCACTCTGCGTAGAAGTCGAGCAGAACAGGTTTGTCGCTGTTTTTTGCAAGGTTAAAATTATCTTTGTTTATTTTTAATACTGACATTTTTGTGTCTCCTTTTGTTTTATTCTTTGTAATTACATTATACCGATATTATTTAATTCATTCTGTGACTTAGTCACTTGCGTAAAAATATTATACTCTATATTTTTAACAGCTACATTTCACGTCTGAATTTGACTAAAAATGGGGCCCAACCCATTTTTGTTTCAACAAAAAACGCGTCAAATTTCCCCAAAAGCAAAATTATATTAATAAAACGGAGGTCTTTATGGTAAAACATATGATCATTTGGAAATTCAAAGACGAGATCCCAAACAAAGAGGCTCGTGCGCTTGAGATCAAGACAGCGCTTGAGGGACTTGTCGGCAAGATCGACGGTCTTGTCGAGATGCACATTCTCACCCAGCGTTACGATTGCTCGGCGGGAGACCTTATGATGGATTCTGCTTTTGAGAATAAGGCGGCGCTTGAGGCGTATCAGGCGCATCCGTTGCATAAAGAGATCGCAAACGGTATCGTCCGTCCGTCTATGCAGCAGAGACTTTCTTTTGATTATGAGGTGTAAAATGGCAAAAAGATTCGGCGTTATGCTCGATATGTCGCGTAATGCGGTAATGAAGGTCGAGCAGGTAAAAAAATATGCAGACACAATAAAGAGTTTCGGATACAATATGATAATGCTCTATACCGAGGATACTTATGAGATCCCGGGTGAGCCTTATTTCGGATACCTTCGCGGAAGATACTCGCAGACCGAGCTAAAGGATATTGTGAACTATTGCGACTCTATCGGTATTGAAGTCATCCCCTGCATACAAACTCTGGCACACTTGAACCAAATATTCAAGTGGCAACCCTACTCAAGAATACGTGACATAGACGACATTCTTATGGCGGGCGACGAGCGCACATATGCTTTTATTGAAAATATGTTCAAGAGCATCAAGGAGTGCTTTACGACAGATGTCGTACACATCGGTATGGATGAGGCGCATATGCTCGGACTTGGAAAATATCTTGACAAGAACGGATATGAGAACAGATTTGATATCCTTCACGGGCATCTTGAAAAGGTGATCGGTATCGCAAAAAAATACGGCTTTAAGCCGATAATGTGGTCTGATATGTTCTTCAGAATTGCAAACGGCGGAGCGTATTATCTTTATGATACTACAAATGATACCTCACTTATAACAGATGAGGTAGTGTCTGCCTGCCCCGACGGTGTTGACCTTGTTTATTGGGATTATTACGCAAACAAGAAGGAAAAATACGATCTTATGTTTGATGCGCATGCGCTATTTTCGGGAGAGACCTGGTTTGCGGGCGGTGCGTGGACGTGGACAGGTTTTTCGGGCAACAACAAGTGTACCCTTGAGAATATGACCGCTGCAATGGCTTCCTGCAACGAGAAACATACCGACAATATCATTATGACGATGTGGGGAGATAACGGCAAGGAGACATCCTTCTGGTCAATGCTTCCGTCGCTCTATGCCGTCAAGTGCATATATGACGGTGAGGATGATATGGATAAGATCAAGCGTAACTTCAAGGCACTCACGGGCGAGGATTTTGACGCGATGATGCTGCTTGATCTCTATATTGATTTCGGTAAACGCAAGAGATATGACAATACGCCCAACAAGTATTTGCTTTATAATGATGCATTTCTTGGCTTTATTGATCCTGCGCTGAAAAGAAGCTACAAGGATGATTATAACGAGCTTGCCGAAAAGCTCGAGACGGCTAAAAACGGAAGTGCATACGCATATATTTTTGAGAGCCACGCGGCGCTCTGCCGAACACTTGCGATCAAGCACGATCTTGGAAAGAGAACGCGCGCGGCTTATGTAGCGGACGACAAGGCGGCAATCGAGGCGATCATAGCCGATTTCGGTGAGGCTATATCGACGCTTGAGAGTTTTATTGCCGCATTCAGAACGCTTTGGTTTAAGGAAAACAAGCCGAGCGGATTTGAGATCCAAGAACAGAGGCTTGGCGGACTTTTGCTCAGACTCCGCTCGCAAAAGGAGCGCCTTGAAGCATATCTTGCAGGCGGTGACAGGATCCCCGAGCTTGAGGAAGAATTGCTCGAATATAAGGGAAGCGGTGCTATTGATCAATACAGAGATATTCCTTATATCAATTCTTGGGCAAGCGCGGTCAGTGTAAACATAATATGAAAAGGATAACCTCATTGTGTGCAGGCGGGCTTTTGTTCAGGCTTCGCTCAAAAAAAGACCGCCGTACCAAATAGGATAGTTTATTAGCATAAGCGTAAAACTGTAAAAACAGAAACAGAGCTGTCAAAAGGTATACCTTTTGACAGCTCTGTTTTGTTGCATAAAGTATAGCATAATATTCGAAAAAAAGCAAGTATTTTGCATAAAATACTTGCTTTTTTTCATAGGGGTACAATTGTCAAAAGGTATACTTTTTGACAATTGTACCCCCTGTTTTTAGGAAAGGATATAAGAAAAAATGAAAAAGAAATTTTTAGTGTTTGCAGCAACGCTTGTCGTACTTGTTTCTATTGCGTGCCTGTCGGTGTCTGCTGCCGAGGTCGCAAGCGGCACGTGCGGCGCAGACGGAGAGAATCTTACGTGGGTGCTTGATGATACGGGTACGCTTACCATCTCCGGTGAGGGAGCAATGGCGGATTGGACATCTTCTTCGAATGTACCGTGGTATAACTATAGAAGCTCGATAAAAACAGTTGTTATCGAAGACGGAGTCACAAGCATAAGGAGAGTGGAAATATGGAAAATATAATTAAAAACGTTGTAGAGCCGGAACATAACAAGGCAGATGACCCTATTGAAAACTGTGTTATTTGCGGAGCAGATACGCCTTATAAGTTTAGCACCCCCATTAGCCAAAGAGAGTTTTATGTTGAGGGATCGGGTCAGATTTGTCAACATTGTCATTATGAGATCCACGTCAAGAAAAATAGGTGATAGAAATGGAGACTTCAAGTACATACAAATTGAAGATAAAGCAGAAGATTTATCGTTTCGTTAAATCGATAATGGATTTTTTGATTGCGCTGATAGCTTTAATTGTTTTATCTCCTTTATTTATCATTGTTGCGATTGCAATTAAAATTGATTCGCCCGGACCCGTTTTTTTCGTTCAAAAGCGAATCGGTAAAAACGGAAAACTCTTTAACTGCATTAAGTTTAGAAGTATGTCTGTTGACGCTCGGCACGATGTTGCGGGATATGAATATGAAAACGTATCGTCTTATGTCACAAAGACAGGAGCTTTTATCCGCAAATTTTCGATAGACGAGCTACCCCAATTTTTCAATATCTTGACCTTTAGAATGAGTCTGATTGGTTTTAGACCTTCACAAGAAAATGAGACAGAATTAAATAGTGCGCGAGAGAACTATGATATGTACCAAGTTCGCCCCGGTATATCGGGTTGGGCGCAAGTTAATGGGCGTGATGTTTTAGCAGCCAATCCGAAGAAAAAAGCTGAATACGATGCCTATTATTTGGAACACTTTTCGCTTTGGTTGGATATTAAGATATTCTTTATGACTATCGTCAAAGTTTTCAAAAGTGACGATGTAGTAGAGGGCGTTATCGAAGTACCACAAGATAGCGTTGATGAAAAAGCAATCGAAATTGATGACGAGGCGGCTATTGCTGATTCAATAACAAAAAATGTGCTTGACAATGTTGAAACGGTCAAGCAAAAAGAAGTTGTGTAAAGGAAATCGAAAAAATGCTTGCTGCTGAAAAAATACAAGAACAGAGTGCTTCGGTTGTTGATTATGGGTTGGTTTCAATCATAATGCCAAACTATAATTCCGAAAAATACATAGAAGCAACCATAAAGAGCGTGTTAGCTCAAACATATCAGAATTGGGAATTGTTATTTGTTGATGATTGTTCATCAGACACTTCTCTTGAATTAGCAAATGCTTTTCAAGATAAGAGAATCCATATTTTCTCAATGAACGAAAATAGTGGTGCGGCTCTTGCACGTAATAAAGCAATCGAAGAAGCCAAAGGGAAATGGATTGCTTTCTTGGATAGTGATGATCTGTGGTCTCCCGAAAAGTTGGAAAAGCAAATTACATATATGCAAAACAACGGTATATCTTTCTTGTACACAGACTATGAGGTTATTGACGAAAACAATAGAATCACATCGACATTTAAGCCTCGACTTGATGTTTGCAAATACAAGGATATATTAAAGCACAATCACATTGGCTGCTTGACGGTTATTTATGATTCTGAGAAATTGGGAAAGGTGTTTATGCCGACCAATGCAATAAAAAGAGAAGATATGGCTTGTTGGTTGAGTATTTTGAAAAATGGTGAAGTAGCACACTGCCTGCACGAATGTTTGGCACAATACAAAGCACATTCAAATTCGGTGTCATCCAACAAACTGAAAATGATGAAATATCAATGGCAAGTTTATAGAAAAGTCGAAAGGATAAATGTGTTTAAGTCAATCTACTATCTCGCTTATTGGGCGGTAATGGGAGTTTTGAAATACAGATAAACATATTGAGGTAATCACAATGAGAATACTCTCAAGCAAGAGATCTAACTATTTTATTAAGAGATAAAACATCATTGGATTTCTTTGTTCACACGTTTCCTAAAATTAAGGCGGAACTTTGTCCTGATATATGGCGGATGCACTTGACAAGATCATCGCGATAGGTAAGGAATACGACGATTACGACACGCTTATGCCTTGGCCCGATAATTGGAATTGAGATAAAATGAAAAAGAAGCACACGTTTGTGTGCTTCTTTTTTGACGGATAGTCGAGACAACATTGCGCCGTTGGCGCAAGTTGGCAAATCGCGTTTGAGTTTACGGAAGATCGCTTATGATCAAGCGATTGGCATAGCTTGTCTCAGATGATGGGTCACCAATAGAAAAAGGAGTATCATACGATACTCCTTTTTCTATTGGTGACCCATCGGAGAGTCGAACTCCGGACACCATGATTAAAAGTCATGTGCTCTGCCATCTGAGCTAATGGGTCATGTATTACGGTACGAAAATTCGTACCGTAATATCTTATCACACAAATGCGGTTTTGTCAACAGTTTTTTTCGTAAATTTGCAACAAATTGTTTGTGAATTGTTTGTGATCGACTTGCAAGGGCATTATCGTGAGGATGCGGGCGCGTAGATCCGTTAAGCCAAATAAAAAAGCAGTATCGATAAAGAGCCAAACAAATATTTCCACAAGCCGATTTTTTGCCGTGCATAGTCCTCGGAGTATTTCTGCCGGATGCCTTCTTCAATGCTTCTTTGAAATACGGAAAGAAAAAGAGAGATCACGCAAAGCGCACAGGCAGAAAGAAACAGCGGGTCAAGGGAAGCGTTGCCCAGATGCACGATACCCCCAAATGCAACAAAGAAGAGCAAACCATGTGTTTTTCAAAGCTTGGAGCATACGCTGCCTCCTTTTGGTTGCAGTAAATATGCCGTGCATCCGAGCAGAAAAATCAGAATACTTGCGGCCAATATGATGATGGAAATTGCCAATGCGTTTTGGATGCTGTCTGTCAAAGCGAAATACAGCAAGAGAACGATGCCGGATAACGCACAAGCGCCCACGTAGAACAGCAGGCTGCTCCACCATTTTTT
>CAYZHW010000031.1:0-13836 GCA_964478105.1 uncultured Lachnospiraceae bacterium
ATTCTCTAACACTTTAATATTTTATTTTTGTCTAAACTTTTGGGTTCACTTCAAATTGTCGGTGCTTTTTTGCTTTCTTTATTCCTTCTTTTTTCTTGCCGCGATGACGCCGCTGCCCAAGCCGAAGACGAACAACACTGCCACGGGGATAAACAGCCAAACAGGGAGTTCTCCCCCTTCATTGCCATTATCCGCTCCCGTCGTTGTCTCCGGTGCTGCAGTTGTTTCGGGTGCTGCAGTTGTCTCAGGCGCCGCCGTTGTCTCGGGCGCTGCGGTTGTCTCGGGCGCCGCCGTTGTCTCGGGTGCCGCCGTTGTCTCGGGTGCTGCGGTTGTCTCGGGCGCCGCCGTTGTCTCGGGTACTACCGTTGTCTCGGGTGCTACCGTTGTCTCAGGCGCTGCCGTTGTCTCGGGTGCTGCGGTTGTCTCGGGTGCTGCAGTTGTTTCGGGTGCAGGAGTATCTCCTATAACAGTTACATCAAAAGAAAATCTATTCTCTTGTATATAATACCTATCCTTTACCGTTGAATAATACTCGACCTCAATGTGTCTGCCATCCTCGGAAAAATAGAACATTGCCACAAGCCCGGACACTCCCTCGTATCTGTCCACATTCTGCGGATCAACAAGCACCTGCATCACCTTGTTACCGTGGTCACCGATTGCCTCTGATACAACTATATAGTCGGACGGAATATGACCGGACAACACCATTGTAATATTCTTATGCTTTCTTATGAATTTGTCCCATATTTCATCCGCATTGTTCTCTGCGCCGTATTTTGTGGCGGGAGTCGAGTCGTTAATATCGACCGTTGTGCCATCACTGTAAAGATACACATGCGTCGTCACGATAACGTTGCGATCGGGATGTGCGGATACGACTTCGTCGGCCCAAGCAAGGACTTTGTCCGACGCGCCGAGATCAAGATTCAACACAAGATATTTTACTTTTCCAACCTCAAAAAGCTGATAAGTATTGAGCATATTCCCTTCAAAGCTTCCCGCTATCCTGTCCTTGTATTCGGACATCGCGAAGGTATTTGTGTAATTATCCTTGCCATCGTGGTTCCCGCGCACAAGCGAATACGGGACCGCACCGTCAAGTATTGAGATCGCCATTTTTGCGTTCTCCCACTCTTCTGCCGTATTGCTTTCGGTAATATCTCCGAGTCCGAAAACAAACCTTATGTTCTTTTTTTCAATATTCTCTTCTATCCAATCATAAATACACCGAAGCTTGTCCGCGTGGTACCCCGTTATGGTCTGTATATCTCCGACCACGGCAAAGGAATATGCATATTCCCCCTTAAAGCCAAGATCTTTATACCATTTTACATTATCGCGCAAGATAAGGTCGTACCCGTTTCCGCTGATATCCTTGAACTCTCGGGCCGCACCTTCTGACGTTTTCCACCCCGCTGTAAGCGAATCCTTATTCAGGCTCTTTCCTTGTGAGTCGGCCTTTATCTCCTCTGCAGTGCGCACATCCGAATACAGTTCGAGATCCAGAATACTCCCCTTAAAATACTGAGCGTTACCGGTCCTGTAATCACCGCCGAGAAGAAAAGACGAAAAAAGCTCCGATGTTGCAGGAAGGGTTTTATTGATGCTCTGTGCAAGCTCTCCGTTCAAATACGCCCGCACCTGCCCTGCCGCGCTGTCATTAACTATCGCAATATGTACAGGTGTATCACCCCTTACGTCGACATCCTTGAAATACACATCGAATACGGTTTCCTTCGCGGCTTTATCTTTAATAAGCAATCTCGGAACGCCGTTTTTATGTATTTCAAAATTCATACAGGAATAATCGCCGTAACTGTAATTGCCTATAACAACACCGCCTCTGTCCGCATATGACGTCGGCAAAAAAAGCGTTGCCTCTATTGTTACGGGAAGAGGCAAGAGTTTTTGCGCGTGATAGAACGTGTCGAACGAAAAAGTAAGTCCGTTCTGTGCGTCATTGGCCGCAACCGAAAAGGTTGCCGTCAAAACGACCGCAAAAAGCAAAAGAATGCCAAGAAGTGCGTGTGTCTTTCTCATACATCTTCTCCTAAAAACGAAATCACGATATAATATTATTTTATTGTTTTACAAATACTTTGTCAATAGTAAAGGCTGAGAAGTGCTCTCAGCCTTTGTTCTTTATTCCTTCTTTTTTCTTGCCGCGATGACGCCGATGCCCAATCCGAAGCCGAACAACGCCGCTACGGGGATGAACAGCCAAACAGGGAACTCTCCTTCTTCATCGGCATTATCCGCGCCCGTCGTTTCCGCGGACGCCGCCGTTGTCTCGGGAACGGAATCATTCGACTCTATAACATCAAGCGTGAACGTAAGGTTACTGCCTTTGCGGTATCTGTTTTTGATAGTCGAATAATAGTCGGTGTGAACCGTCTTTCCATCCTCGGAGAAGTAGAAGAACGCCACAAGTCCCGTCGGCTCCTCATTTTTGTCAAGTCCCTGCGGGTCGATAAGAAACTGTCTGATCTTGTTGCCGTTATCTCCCGTTACGGTCGAGGTTATGATCTTGTCTATCGGTACGTGTCCCGAGATTATCATAACGATATTCTTGTGTTTTCTTATTATCTTATCCCAAAGGTCCGCGGGATCAAAATCCGCGCCGTATTTCTTCGCGCTCAGATCCTTCGTTGTGCCGCCTTCGTGCAGATAGATATGTGTAGTGATAATTACGTTATAGTCGGGGTGAGATTCGATCACCTCGTTTGCCCAGTTTATCTGCGCGTCCGTGTACGCGAAGTCAAGTGCGAGCGACAGGTATTTAATGTTTCCGACCTTGAAGGTCTGATATGTAGTCTGCATCGTGTTATCGAAGCTGCCGTCCACGCTGTCTTTAAACTCCGAGTAAGGGAACGCGGCATTATATTCTCTTGCACCGTCGTGGTTTCCGCGTACTATAGAGTATGGTACAACACCGTCGAGCTTTGTAATGACCTGCTTCGCGATCGCCCATTCCCAGATGCGGTTTCCGTTAGTGATGTCGCCGAGTCCGAAGACGAACTTCAGATTCTTTTCTTCGACTACCTCGGCAAGATAGTCGTAAATGCGGGTAAGCTTGTCGGGGGCCGATTCGGTAACGATCTGTGTATCGCCGACAATGGCAAACGAATAGGCGTAGTTGCCGCTGTATCCGCCGAATTTGAGCCAATCGCCTTCTTCGCGAAATACGATGTCATTCTCACCCGCTCCGATATCCGCTATCTCCGACGGCGGCAGCTGGGAACAGATCGACGACATATCCCACGCCGCGATAAGCGACTCATCGGGTGCGATCTTTTCTGCATCCGCCTTTATCTCATCGGGAGTGCGCATATCCGACCAAAGCGCAACTCCGTATATCTTTCCCACAAAAAACTGATCATTGCCTTCGCGGTAGTCGCCGCCCAGCTTGAATGCTTTTGGAAGCTTGTATGTATCGCTCGGGACAGTGCCTCTTTTGACCGTCTGTACGAATTCGCCGTCACGGTATATCGATGCCTCTTTTGCAACACCGTCCCAGGTTATGGCAAAATGAACCGGTCTGCCCTGCCTTGCGTCTGTCTGCGTGAAGAGTATATCGACGGTCTTTCCGTTTTTGTCGGTCATATACAGTCTGGGGTTTCCGTTGCTGTATATCTCAACATTGAGACATGTCTCTTTGGCGCTCTTGTAACTTCCGATAACGACGCCGCCGCGTCCGCTCATTCCCTTTTCAAGCTCGACCGTAAACTCTATTGTCACGGGCGTGTTCACAGACTCGGATGCAATATAATTGTCATCGGCACTAAAAGTCATACCGTATTCTGTATCGTACGCCGCCGCAGGAAGAATGAAGAGCGCGGCCAAAATGAAGGATATGATCAAAACCAAACTTTTTTTCATAATCGAGCTCCTGTTTTAGCAAAGGTTTTACAAAAAAGACCACCGCGGCGGTCTTTTTATCTCTTGTGATCAGCTGCGTTTGGATACCCAAGCCGCTCCGAGAAGGCTCAAGATAGCAAAGATACCGCCGCCGACAAAGGATCCGCATCCGCCCTCGACGGGAGCGGCGGGTGCCGTTGTCTCGGGAGACGCTGTCGTTTCGGGAGCCGCCGTTGTCTCGGGCTTTTCTACCTCGAGCACATCAAGATAGAAAGATATATTGGAGTTATCACGGTATTTACCCTTTATTGTAGAATAGTAATCAACGTTGACCTTTCTTCCGTCCTCGGAGAAATAAAAGGTTGCAACAAGACCTGTAAGTCCTTCTTCAACGTCGATACCCTGCGGGTCGATAAGCACCTGTCTTACGACGTTGCCGTTGTCGCCCTTCTTAGAGCTGAGAAGCACCGTGTCACAGGGCGAGTGTCCGCTTATTATCATTACGATATTCTTATGCTTTTTAAGAAGTCTGTCCCAAAGCTCATACGCCTCAAACTCCGCGCCGTACTTCATAGCGTTAGCCCCTTGGGGGTTGCCGTCGGAAGTGAGATAGATATGAGTCGTTACGATAACATTGCGGTCGGGATGGTCCTCGACGACCTTGTTTGCCCAGTCTATCTGCTGTGGCGTGAATCTGCAGTCAAGATTGAGTATGAGATACTTGACCTGTCCAACCTCAAAGGTCTGATACGTATTGAGCATATTGCCCTCGTAGCTCGCCGTGATCAAGCTCTTATACTTACTGATCGGAAAGGCGTTCTTATACTCGGCGATCCCGTCGTGATTTCCGCGCACGAGCGAATAGGGTATGATGCCGTCAAGCTTGCCGATGGCGGCTTTTGCCGCTTCCCATTCCCAATCCGTGTTCGTATCGGTGATGTCACCGAGTCCGATAACGAATTTTGTATTCTTCTCCTCGGCATTCTCAACGATCCAATCGTATATCATCGAAAGCTTTTCGGGCGCAAGACGGGTAACCTTCTGTGTGTCTCCGATAACCGCAAAGGAGTATGCATACGAGCCCTTGAAAGCGCCGTCTCTGCGCCAGCCTGAAGCCTCGCTGTACTTGATATTGCGTTTTTTGGGACCGATATCAAGTATCTTTTCGGGAGGCTCGCTCGTCTTGAGCTCGGACATATCCCAAGCGCCGACGAGTGCATCTGCGTCGGAGGTGATATTCTCGATATCCGCATTTATCTCAAGCGTTGTTCTTACATCAGACCAAAGGGCAAGGCTGTGTATCTTACCCTTGAAATACTGCGTGTTGCCCGTGCGGTAGTCGCCGCCGAGTATGTATACCGAGTTCATTTTTATACTCTCGGGGTAGGAAAAGCTCACAGTCTGTATAAGAACGCCGTCCTTGTATGCGGACACCTTCTTTGTGTCTTTATCGTAAACTACGGCGATATGTACGGGTTTGCCCTCGCGCACATCTATCTTATCAAACTTAACATCATATGTTTTTTGATTATTATCTATTATGTAAAGTCTCGGCTTGCCGTTCTCGTGTATCTCGAGGTTGAGGCACGAGGATTTATTTCCGTCGTAGTTACCTATGACCACTCCGCCTCTGCCCTCAAAGCCCTTCGGAAGTTCGACGGTCGCCTCTATTGTCGCGGGGATAGGCAAGGTCGTCGAAAGCGAGTATAGATCTGAACCGTTGAAGATCATACCGTACTCAGCCTCGGCGGCAGCCGCAGGCACCGCTCCGAATACCGATACCAGAACAAGCAGTATCGCGGTAACAGAAACAAGTCTTTTTTTCATATTATCCTCCCGTTTGAAATATTTTTTCAAATACTCTCTATATAATGGTATTTTATTCTAAAAATCACATTTTGTCAATACAGTTATTAAAATTTGAAGGTTTTTATGACAAAAAACTTGCTAAAGCGACGAGAGTGAGTTATAATTATAACATACACGGCAATCCAATCGTAACGGAGGTCAAAAAATGAAAGCATTAAAAAGAAATATAAACATACTGGCGGTGTGTATTTTTGAGACTATCGTCGGAATTCTTTTACTCATCAACCCCGATGCGTTTACCTCGGCTGTAATAGTCATAGCAGGGATCGTACTTATGGCGGCAGGTCTTTATTCTTCGGTCAGATATTTCAAAGAAGACCCTGCCAAAGCCTCTGTGGGACAGCTTCTTATGATGGGGCTGATGCTTCTTCTTGCGGGAGCGTTCTGCGTGTTCAGATCAAACTGGTTCATCGAGACTCTGCCCATCCTCACCGTGATCTACGGCGTAGTTATTCTTGCAGTCGGATTCTGCAAGGTGCAGGTGTCGATAGATATGATCCGTATCAAAAACAAAAAATGGTATCTTTTCGCGATAAGCGCGGTACTTTCCGTAATATGCGCGCTTGTTGTGTTTGCAAATCCCTTCGGAGATGACTCGCTCGCATCTCTTTGGATCTTTACGGGGGTCGCGCTGCTCGTTCTTGCGGCGCTCGACATAGCCTCGCTTATCTTAAGCAAGCTTCCCGAAAAAGAAACCGCACCTGTATGCGTTGAAGAAAAAGAAGCGGAAGAGGAGAAAAAATGAAAATTGAATGGAAAACCTGCGCAAAAGTAGGTGTCAGCGCCTTTCTTTTGTACCTGTGCATACATTACTGGACCAACGTATCGTCGTTTGCGCTCGGAATTCTCGATGCCGCGGCACCGCTCTTTATAGGGTGCGCCGTAGCATACGTCGTAAACATTCTTATGAGCCTTTACGAAAAGTGGTATTTTCCGCGTTCGTCTAAGAAAGTCGTATTGAAGACCCGCAGAGTCGTCTGTATGATCTTTGCTTTTGTAACGCTTGCCGCTATCATCGCACTTGTGATCGGGCTCGTGCTCCCTCAGCTTATCGATGCGGTACAGCTTATCATAGCAAAGGTCCCCGATGCTATGAAGCAGGCTCTTGCGATACTTGAAAGCTGGAACATACTCCCCGAGGATATAATCAACACCCTCGAATCTATAGACTGGAAGTCGAGGATCGAGCAGATAGTAAGCGTAGTGACCTCGGGCATCGGAAACGTCGTCACCGTGGTCATCACCACCATCTCGACCGTCTTCTCGGGAATCGTTACGGCGCTTATCAGCATCATCTTCTCGGTATATCTTCTCTGGGGAAAAGAAAAACTTGCGGGGCAGGGCGACAAGGTCATGCGCCGTTATATGGCACCTAAATGGTATATGAGAGTAAAGCATACATTTGGCATTCTCCACGACAGCTTCCGCCGTTATATCATAGGACAGAGTCTTGAGGCGGTCATTCTCGGTATGCTCTGTACGATAGGAATGCTGATACTTCGTCTTCCCTATGCTACTATGATCGGTGCGCTGATCGCGTTCACGGCACTCATTCCGATCGCCGGTGCTTATATCGGTGCTATCGTCGGCGCCTTCCTGATACTTACGGTATCTCCCATAAAGGCACTTATATTCCTTGTATTTATCCTCATTCTCCAACAGCTTGAGGGTAACCTCATCTACCCCAAGGTAGTCGGCACGTCCATCGGACTCTCGGGTCTTTGGGTACTGGCGGCCGTCACCATCGGCGGCGGTATTGCGGGTGTGCTCGGAATGCTTCTCGGTGTACCGCTTGCAGCAACGGTATACAGACTGTTGCGCGAGGATATAAACCGCGGTCCCGAAAAAACACCGTCAGAACCCGAAAAAGAATAAAACCGCGACCACGCCGTCAAGGCGTGGTCGTATTGATAGGAAAACATAATGAAACACAGGCTTTTATTTATCCTTTCCATAACCCTCCTTCTCTCTTCGTGCTCGAAGAGCGTTCTGTATGAGAACATCGGCACACCGCAAAAAGATTCTCACACCGACAATATTTCGGCGCGCTGTCCGAAAGACATCATATTTTACGACGGTTCTCTGTATATCGGAGGCGGGGATTATGACAAAAACTCGGGGCCCGTGAATATTTGGAGATACAGCGAAGACGAAAAAGAATGGAGCCGTGACGCGACGCTTCCCGATGAAGAGATAAGCAGATTTACCGTCCTTTCCGACGGCAGGCTCGCGGCACCGGGTATCGACCCCAGGGATGATTGGTCGCTCGGCAATTACTACGTAAAAAGCTCAGACGGCTGGCAGAACATACGTGATATTCCCGGCGGCATCCACACGTTTGATCTCGCCGAATACGGCTCCTCGCTCTTTGCGGGTTGCGGAGTCGGGAGCGGACATTTTCCCGTGCTTGAAAAGCGCGGCGAAGAATGGCACGAGATCAGATTTGTTCGGGACGGCAAAACTGTCAAAACAGACAGCTTTACATTTATACGCACATACGAATTATTCATTTTCGGCGGCGAGCTCTATGCAACTCTTTTCCTTAGTAACGAGCTCGACACAACAAGCTACGAGCTCTACAAATACGACACGGAGTGCTTCGTTTACTGCAACGAATTCAGTTCCAAGCTTTCGGGAATAAAACTCTCCTCATTTTTGATATCGGACAGTGCGGTATATGAAGACCGTCTGTTTCTTGCAACGGGGCATCTTTACGTCACCGATAATATGACCGATTATAAAAAAATAACGGTAGGATACAGCGGGACCGCCGTGTATGACATTATGATATAGGACGGCGCAGTCCATATCCTCTGCGGCAGAAAAACAGGCGACGAAAAATACAGGATCTCGGTATGGAAAAACTGTGCCGACGAACCGGAGACCTTTCGCGAGATGATCTACTTCGAATATATGCTCCCCGCACTGAGCTTTGCCGCGTCCGAAGAATACTTCTATTTCGCTATGGGTGAAAAGGAATACGAAAAGGACGACTTAGTGTGCGGCTCAATATTGAAAGTAAAAAGATAAAAAAAGAACCTTATCGGTTCTTTTTTTATCACATATTTTTCACAAACTCGTCAATAGCTTCGTCTGTTATTGTGGGAAGCTGTGCCTTTGCAAGCGACCAGCGCTCCGTGTGCAGAGCACTCTCGCCGTATGCAAGCGTCGTCAGCTCACCAAGGCTCTCCATTTCGATAAAGAGCTTGTTTGTGTAGGTCTCAAATGACATACCGCCGTCGGGATAGTTCCCGCCCTCTTTTGCTTCAAAACGTTTGATAAAGAGGTCGCCGTGATTAAAGTACATCGCGTATCCGTGCTCGGAATTGATACCGAACTTAAAGGGCACATCACCCGCCGATGCGTCCTGACGAAGGATCATATACTTGTCGAGCCACAAGAAACGTTTATCGGTCATACGGTTGTACGACCAGAGCGCGATCTGACGGTTGGCAAGCACGCCTGTGTTCTTGATAGGCTGAGGTACGACGAGAGTTCCGCCGGCCGAAAGTACCGATATGCCCCAAGGAGCAAGTGTTACGGGCCAAGCGGCGCGGTTTGTCACCTTCATCGTGACCGTTACGTCGGTCGTATCGTCTGACATCTCGACTCCGATCTCATACTGATACTGATTCCATCTCTGTATATCCGACGTGAAAAGCGCTCCTCTTTCGGTGAGAGTATAGGCAACGGGATCGTTGTCGGGATAGTAGCTTCCGGGGTAACCCTCGGGGCTGGTCCAGAGACGGTGTCCGCCGTAGATGTACCAGGTCGAGCCCTTGCCGAACGCTTCGTCGAACTGCTCGCCGCATTCAAAAAAGACTCTGTCCTTATCCTCAAACATTATATTTTCACCGTCAACAAATGAGTAGCGGATGATACGGGGGCCAAAATCAAGAGTGACCACTGCCACGACCTTTCCGTTGGAAATTTCAAGGCAACGGCCATAGCCGTCGTATTCTATTTCTCTCTTTGTTATCATAACAAACCGCCTTTCAATGAAGCTTTTTGACCGAACGGTCAAAAAATGCATTATTGCTCTTGTTTTTTTGATTTCTTTCGTGTATAATTTTATCATATAATTGTGACGATTTCAACATTTCGGAGGGATTTTGTGAAAAGACTGACCGTGAAAGAAATAGCCAAGATGGCGGGTGTTTCGGTTACCGCCGTTTCTTTTGTTCTCAATAACCGCCCCGGAGTGAGCGAGGCGACTCGCGAGAAGGTGCAGAAGATAATAAAAGAGACGGGATTCCGTCCGAATCTTTCCTCAAAAAAGCTTGTTGAGGGAAAGAGCTACAACATCTGCCTTATGATGAGCAAGGGCCGCTCCCCGTTTGACGATCTTTTTTATTATGAAATTATGCGGGGGCTTCTTGAGGCAAGCAGAAAGAGTGCATATAATATCATAATCAGCCGTGCCTCGAAGCACGGTAATGAACTTCCCGATGTGGTATATTCCGGCGATGTTGACGGCATAATCTATCTGCAGAATATAAGCGAGGACCTGGCCGAAAAGACGGTTGCCACGGGTGTGCCTTTTATCGTTATTGATTCTCATTCGGGCAACGAACACACTACCTCTATCACCCCCGATTACAGAAGAGCAACAGCGAACGCGGCAGAGTATCTTATAAGGAAGGGGCACAGAAGAATCGCTATGCTTTCGACCGATACGGTGCCCGATTTTCATACCGCGACCTGCGAGGGCTTTGCGGCGGCAATGGACGAAAACGCCGTCACCCCGTCATATGAGAACGTTATAGTCAAAAACGAATCCGAAGCATACGCGGCGGCATTTGCTCTGCTTGACTCGGATAACCCGCCCGATGCACTTCTTTGTACTGTTGATATGTTTGCTATCGGAGCGATGAGAGCGGCAAAGGATATGGGGCTCTCGGTGCCCAAAGACATCTCACTTATCGGTATAGACGATATTCTCCTCTCGCGCTATGTTGAACCGCCGCTTACAACCGTCGGCATCGACAAGGCGGGAATAGGCGAACTTGCGATGGAGATGCTTCTTAAAAAGATAAACGGCGAAGACGTCGAAAGCGTCCTTCTGCCTATGGAGCTCATCGAAAGAGAATCGGTAAGGTGAACGGACAAGGAAGATGTCTAAGAACCTTTTTGAAAAAAGGTTCTTAAACTCCAAAAACTTTTGAACACATTTAATATAAAAAACAAGCGGTTCGTACAGACATTATATCCGTACGAACCGATATATTATTCCGCGATCTTTCTTGCGACGTGGATGCCCGAGGCTGAGGCGTGGGAAAGCGAATGGGTTATACCGCTTCCGTCTCCTATGATGTAGAGACCTTTGTGATAGGACTCGAGATTTTCGTCAATATCGACTTCCATATTATAGAACTTGACCTCGACACCGTAGAGAAGCGTATCGTCGTTAGCCGTACCGGGAGCTACCTTGTCGAGCGCATAGATCATCTCGATAATACCGTCAAGGATACGCTTGGGAAGCACGAGACTCAGGTCTCCCGGCGTTGCCTTGAGCGTGGGATCGATAAACGCCTCTTCGATGCGGTTTGGGGTCGAACGCTTACCTCGGATAAGATCTCCGAAGCGCTGAACGATAACACCGCCGCCGAGCATATTGGAAAGGCGCGCAATAGACTCGCCGTATCCGTTGGAATCCTTGAAGGGCTCGGAGAAATGCTTTGCGACAAGGAGCGCGAAATTGGTGTTTTCGGTCTGCTTTGCGGGGTCCTCGTAGCTGTGTCCGTTTACGGTGATTATGCCGTTTGTGTTCTCATTTACGACCGCGCCCTTGGGATTCATACAGAAGGTACGCACGCGGTCTCCGTATTCCTTCGTCCTATATACGATCTTGCTCTCATAGAGCTCGTCCGTGATATGCGCAAAAACAGCCGCGGGGAGCTCAACTCTGACTCCGATGTCAACGCGGTTTGAGTTTGTGGGAATGGCAAGCTCGCCGCAGACCTTTTCCATCCACTTGCTTCCGCTTCTGCCGACCGAGATGATGCACTTCTCGGCGCTGTATCTGCCGTCACGGCAGACGACCTCGTAACCGCCGTCGAGCTTTACGACGCTCTCGACGGGTGTGTCAAAGAAAAAGTCAACTCTGTCCTTAAGATATGTGTAAAGATTCTCGAGCACGATATAATTTATGTCGGTGCCCAAATGTCTGACCGACGCCTCCAAGAGATGCAGGTCGTGCTTTATGCACTCGCGCTTAAAGGGCGTGCCCGCAGTGGAATAGAGCTTTGTTCCCTCTCCGCCGTAACGCATATTTATCCGGTCGACGTACTTCATAAGCTCAATGGCTTCCTTTTTGCCTATGTACTCGTGAAGCGTGCCGCCGAAATCGTTTGTGATGTTGTATTTACCGTCAGAGAAAGCGCCCGCGCCGCCGAAGCCGCTCATAATGGAACAGCTCTTGCAGCCGATACAGGATCTTACCTTATCTCCGTCGATAGGGCACTTGCGCGCCGAAAGCGCGTGTCCCGCCTCAAAAACGGCTATCTTCAGATCGGAACGGAGCTGAGTGAGTTCATAAGCTGAAAAGATACCGCCCGGACCCGCACCGATTATTATAACGTCATAATTCATAATTACGTCCTCCTTAAAGGATCTTTGCCACCGATTATTATAGCACATCGACATTCTTTTTGCAATAACAAAAAAGTTCGCACAGATATCACATCTGTACGAACCTTTTTATTTAATAAAGTAATTGAAAAGTTTTTCGCAGTCAAGGGTCGGTTTTCAAAAAACCCTTGCGCCTCTTACGGTAATAAACTTCCCGGTGCTGCTCTGTACGCGTCGTTGCAGCGGATGAACGCCTCGGCGTATTTGACACCGCACTGCATACCGCGGTACTTCGCAGTCGTTACCATATCCTCGGTAAATGACTCATCGACCGAAAAGCCCGAGTAGTTGTGCGCCATCCATTCCTTCTGCGACTCGTGGCAAAGGAACATCTGCTTCTTTGTCTCAAAGTGCTCCGTAATGTCAACATAATCTGTCGGAACAAAGCCGAGTCCCTTTGCAGGCTCGAAGAAGTAGACCGCCGGGAACTTGTCGCAGGGCGGCTCTTCGGTCTCGATCTTAGCAATCGGGATCATAACCTGAATATCATTTACGATCTTGCTTGTAAGCATATGATCGGGATTGTAGTCGTGGGGATTGTGCGTAAATATCACATCCGGCTTGCAGTGACGGATGAGGTTGATAAATGCGATGCGCACCGAAAGATCCTCATAGAAAAGCTCGTCGTCATAATCAAGGCAGAGATACTCAGCGCCAATTATCGACGCGGACTTTGCCGCCTCTTTCTTTCTGAGCGCGCATATCTCGTCCTTTGGAAGAGTTGCCGAGCCGATGTTTCCGCTTGTTGCGGTCGCAATAAATACCTTGTGGCCCGCCGCGGCATATTTTGCAAGTGTACCCGCACAGTTTATCTCGATGTCATCGGGATGTGCGCCTATTGCGAGAATGTTCATTTTTGTAACCTCCAAAATGAGAAAGTATAGAAATTCATCGTCTGTGTTTACACAGCAAAATGGGTTGGGCCCCATTTTGAGATGAATTTGCGTGTGAAATGCACTTGGATAAAGTTATGTGTTGCGAGAATTTCACACTCCCATCAACAATTCAACAACGTAGAGCTCGAGCTTTTCGTAATCTCTCTCTTCAACGCACTTTTTCTGGAAGTCGTAGTCGAACTTGGCCGCCTTCTCCTCAAGAGCCTTTGCGATCTTAAGGCTGTTGATAAGGTGCTGGTAGCTGCCTTCCTGCTTCTCTGTTCTCATAACCTTAACGTCAAGACCGATGTACTCGCCGTGCTCACAGAATCCGTTTTCGCGAAGGACCTTGATCTGGTTGAATGCTGTTCTAAGGTTCTCAACGCCGAAGCTCTTGTCCTGGTCATACTTGATACCGTTCTGGTCATTTAAGTGAACGCCCCAGAGCTTGCCCATAGCCATAGCAAAGCCGATCTCGCTTGCGGGATCAAGGCCTGCGAGCATTGCGTGTGCAGACTCAAGAAGACCGCCTACGCGAGAGGGATCCTTTGTTGCGGCAGAGATAGCCATACAGTGACCCATTGTGGGGCATACGCTTCTG
>CAYZHW010000032.1:0-13279 GCA_964478105.1 uncultured Lachnospiraceae bacterium
GCGACCTTTTTTCTAAAAAAGGTCGCCCCCTTGCCCCCACCCAAAAAACTTTTAAAATCTTTTATATAGAAGTATATGCGGTATTTTTCATATAAAATGTTTCAAAAGTTTTTGGAAAAGGGTTCGGGAAAGACCTTTTATTAAAAAGGTTTTTCCCGTCTGATCGAAATACTATAAGGAGCTTAAAATGAAATATTTTCTTGACAGTGCTGATTTTGACGAGATAAAAACTTCGCTTGAGCGTTATCCGCTCGACGGCGTTACTACCAATCCCGCGATACTTGCGCGCGACCTGCCCGAGGGTATGACGCTTCGGGATGCGCTTTTGTATATCAGAAAACTGACCGAAGGTAAGCTTATGTTTGTTCAAGCGACCTCGCACGACACCGACGGTATGGTGCGCGACGCTAAAAAGATATGCGAAACGCTCGGCGGCAAGCTCTCGATAAAGCTGCCTGCAACGCCCGAGGGATTTGCGGCGGCAAAAGTGCTTGTCGCAAAAAAAATAAGCGTCACGATGACGGCGGTCTATTCGACCTCGCAGGCAATGCTCGCGGGGGCACTCGGAGCTGATTTTGCCGCTCCCTACATCTCGCACCTTGACAATATGTCGCTTGACGGCGCGGCCGTCGCGGGCGAGATGGCTCGCCAGCTTGATTTTCACGGCAAATCGACCGAGGTGCTTGCGGCGTCCTTCCGCACGGCGGCTCAGGTCGAGCGCTGCATAGCGAACGGCGTTAGTGCCGTGACCGTCACCGCCGATATGCTCGACATTCTTGCATCCCACTCGGGAACGTACTCAGAGGTCGAAAACCTCGGCGCAAAATGGTCTGCAAGATTTGACGGTGACATTGGAGAATTAATATAAATAAGTCAGCGCCAGGACCTTTCCCCTCACTCAAAACCTTTTAATACAAAATAGAACAAGCGGTTCGTATATAGATCTATACGAACCGCTTGTTTTCACTATAAAATGACTCAAAATGCTTTTGAAAAAGGGTATGGGGTACGAAACTCAAACCAATATCGAGCATAAGGCAGGCAGAGGCAAGGATCTCGATCACATACCTTTCGTAATATGCCTCTATTCTTATCTATACTCGGGGAGCCAATCCTTGTGAGCCTCAAAGAGATCGTCGCACATACGTGTGATATCGTCAGCCGAGAGCTCAGCCGCTGTATGGGGATCCATCATAGCGGCGCGGTAAACGTCTTCCTTCTTCTTCGATCTGCAAGCCTCGATTGTGAGGAGCTGAACGTTGATGTTCGTGCGGTTGATGGCCGCGAGCTGTTCGGGAAGGTCTCCGACGTAGCAGGGATTGATACCGTTACGGTCTACCATACAGGGAACCTCAACGCAAGCGTTGGAAGGAAGGTTTGTAATAAGACCTGTATTGATAACGTTACCGTGGATGCGGTAGGGTGTGTCTGTCTCCATAGCCTTGATGATGTAGGACGCGAACTCGCGTGTCTTTTCGTGCTCAAGCTCATCCTTTGTCGTAAGCGAATCACGGATGTTCTTCCAATCTTCGATCTGGTTTACACAGCGTCTGGGATACTCGTCAAGCGGGATCTTGTACTCGTCGATGAGCTCGGGATAACGCGACTTGATGTACCAGGGCATATACTCGGACGAATGCTCGGACGACTCTGTGAGGTAGCAGCCGAAGCGGTGCATAATATCGTGGCGGACAAGGTCGTACGCCTCGGAGCCGGGCTTGTACATAATATCGCGTGTCGTATCCATTATCTTGCGGGAACGGCGCTTGATCTCGGGATAGAGGTCATTTCCGTCCTTGTCGGTAATGCTGAGCAGCCACGCCTGGTGGTTGATACCTGCGATCTCCCACTTGCAGGTGTCTGTGTACTCTTCCATACCCATCTGCCAAAGAAGTCTCGGTACGCAGACCTGAACAGAGTGGCAAAGACCGACAGTCTTGATGGGGGTGTATCTCTGCATATAGCCTGTGAGCATAGCCATCGGGTTTGTGTAGTTGATGAAGAGCGCATCGGGGCAGAGCTCTTCCATATCGCGCGCGAAATCCTCGAGAACGGGGATGGTACGCATCGTGCGGAAGATGCCGCCGATACCGAGAGTATCGGCAATCGTCTGACGCAGACCGTACTTTTTCGGGATCTCAAAGTCTGTGATCGTGCAGGGATCGTATCCGCCGACCTGAATAGCGTTTACGACGTACTTTGCACCGCGAAGAGCCTCGCGGCGATCAAGCGTTGCCCATATCTTGATGTCCTTTCTCTTTGTCCAAGCAAGAATGCTCGAGAGCATCTTGAACGATTCCTCAAGGCGGACAGCGTCGATGTCGTAAAGGCAGACCTCGAGGTCAACTATCTCGGGAGTGAGCATACAGTCACCGACGAGATTTTTTGCAAAAATGGTGCTTCCCGCACCCATAAATGTTAACTTCGGCATAGTTATCTTTCCTTTCTTGAATGTAAAAGTTTATATCATACACTATCATTTTATCATTGCACGATACCCCTGTCTACATAGATTGGTTGCGAAAATCAGTATTTTTGTTGCATTCGGAAAGAAATTATGATATACTTGTCTCAGATATAAAACTTTATGAGGGTGGTATTTTTATGGAACAGGCATTCAAATACAGACGCGAGAAGGACGGCGACATCTGCGACCTCGTGCTTTATCAGTACGGGCGCGAGGACTGTATGCCCTCTCACTCCTACGGCCCCGCCGCAAGAAGCTTTTATCTTATGCATTTCGTCGCAGAGATATAATTATGATACAACACAAAGCAATATAAAGCAATATAATATTATTGTTATAAGTTAATAACATATCGCTAAATTTTAAAAACGGTGTATTTTTTGATAATGAGCGATATTTTTATTGACAATTTTATAAATTGGGTTTATAATTGAAAGTGATGTTTGTCAAGCGTAAAATATACAAGTTAATTTAAGGAGAAAAAATGAAAAACAAAAAATAATTGCGTTCAGCACATCGCTAATCCTCTTACTTTCTAATTATTCCACAATTGTAAATGCTTCCGATTTTCAACCCAAAAACGATTTTTACAAAGAAAGTGTATATGACATTATCGAAGAAGAACAGCAACCTATTCAAATATCTGATATAAATTCTTCGATGGAAACTGCATATCATAATCTCATAAAGCATTTTGACCTTGAAAAGCAGGAAAATGAAAAGTTACCTAACTATGTAGGGGGAATCAGCATTGAAAATGAAAACACCATCGTTGTTCATTTGGTTAGAAACAATCCTGAAACTATAGAACAAATAAAAGATATTGCAGATTATGATAACATCTTAATAAAATCAGCCAAATATTCTTACGATGAATTATATAACATAAAATCAAAAATAAGCGAAAATATTCAATTGTTAAGAAATCAAGATAGTATTGACAACACCGGGTTGCGCTCTCTTCTTGACGATTTTATTGGCGTGGGAATAGATGACAGCGACAATTCTATCATGGTAGATATATACAACTTGACTGATGAAAAGATAGAAGCATTCAAAAACAACATATGCGACTCCGAGGCCGTAAAATTCTACAACAAAGACGCTCGTCTTATAAGCGAGTCTACTATGGCATTATATCCCGGTCGAAACATATATGTTCGTCATGAATCCTCGTGGAGCACCTGCAGTATGGGATATCGCGCTTTTAGATTAATGGCAGATGGAACATATGCTTTTGGCTTTGTAACTGCGGGACACGCTTGCGAATTAGGTGATCGTGTTTATTTTGCAAAATTGGACTCTGTAGACGCAATTATTGGCACGGTTGTAATAACTCAAATAAGCGGTTCTGCAGATGCAGCATTTGTGGCTGTTTTCACAGAAGAATTTGAAGTTGAAACTGCTGGATATTATACCGACAAAAACGGTAGTGTAGCTGGAACTAAAGATAAGTTAAGTACCACATCTATGTTTGTTGAGGTTGTAACAGGAAGGGAAGTCGTAAAAAACGGCCAAACTACATACAGAACCGAAGGAAAAATAACTTCTAGTAGCTATGATGCAACATATAAAAGTAGTGATGGAACCCAAACACGATATATCACAGATTGCATTGAAGCCGATTACAAATCAGATAGCGGGGATAGCGGTGGAGTAGTTTATTCTATGTATCAGGAAGGAGACTCAGAATATTTAATCATTGGCATCCACGCCGCCAGCTCGTCAAGTTGGCTAGGCTTGGTTCATTCGGCAACGGTCATTAAACAAAAAAACATCCAAGATGAAATCGGAGCGTGCTACTATTAATTTATGAAAAAAGCATTTACATTAAAAGTGTCTTTTGCTATACTAGGTATATTAGTCGCTATTACAATTTTAATCTTTTCTGTTTCTTTTCAAAAAAGTCGTCTCATTTTTTGTGCGGATTACAACAGATTCAAAATCAATGTTCAAGATGTTTCCGTTCGCGAAGAAGAACTTAATGAATACATTGATGAAATAAGAAAAAATTCCGCTGTTTTAAAAAAAGTCGATAAAAATACTGTAGATAATGAAGATGTTGTAAATTTAAGCTGTCGTACCTTTTCCGGTACGGATATCATTTCCTCTATTGATAATATAGATGTAAAAATCGGCACATACAATTTCAACAAAGATATAGAAGACTTTTTGATTGGAAAAAAATCGGAAGCACTGCTTATTTAAGTATCGACAACATTACCTACGAAATATCCATTCACGACATCAAAGAATTTGTGCAACCCGAATTCACGGAAGATTATTTGAAAAAGACCTTTAACGTGAACAGCTATGAAGATTTTCGAGAAAAAATAAAAAACAAACTTATTGATCAATATACCTTAGACAACAAAATAAAAGTTCAAAACGAAATAATCGACTACCTCGTTGACAAGTCTGTTTTTATACTAAAAGAAAAAGATATTCAAGATCAATTCTTACAACAATTAGAGTTTTATAAAAAAGCAGCGGAGTTGTACGGGGTTTCCTTTGAAGAATATGTTCTCATCCACGAGAAGATGGATATAGAGTTCTTTATAGAAAAATGTCGTAATGAAAGCATTAAAAACTTAAAAATTTTGCTTTTAGTGGATCATATATGGCTACAAATGACTCCTGCTCAAAAAATTTCCTCGATTGAAAATAGCGAGATAAAAATCGAAGAAGAATCGATTGAAGATATTTCCTCAGAAGCAAAACGAATTACTGTTTATCAATTTTTATTAAATAATGCAACAAAAAAGGAAAATAAGAGATGAAAAAACTCTGCGTTTTACTTGCAATTTCGTTATCTTTACTTAGTTTTTCGTCTTGTCGTTATTGTAATGTCGAATCACCCATCGTGTCTTATGATTTCATTCATTTTGATTTTGAATTTTTCTACGTAAGCGACGGCAAAATATTAAAAGAAACCATAAACAACGATCATCGTATGGATAAGATCATGGAAACATGGCTCGCCTTGAACTCGCTTAACGAAAAATTTGATCAAGTACATGGGGAGATATGTGCCTCCTTCGATACCGAGCCACCCGCAAAGGAAGGCGAATACATTTTCGACTATGGCTCGACCCGTTATTTTTTCACTGCCGACTTTTCCGAATTCATCAATGCCCCGGAAAACAGCCTATATAAAGAAGCTTTGGAAATGACGTTAGATTCGGCAGACAAACTGCTCGACCGGGTTATAGAAGAAGAAAAACAAAAATATATGCAAGATTCATAAAAATAACGAGCGGTTCGTACGGATATATCCGTGCGAACCGCCGTTTTTCATTCTTTTTGTTGGTAATGAGTATTTTTGTTGCATTCGGAAAGAAATTATGATATACTTGTCTCAGATATAAAACTTTATGAGGGTGGTATTTTTATGGAACAGGCATTCAAATACAGACGCGAGAAGGACGGCGACATCTGCGACCTCGTGCTTTATCAGTACGGGCGCGAGGACTGTATGCCCTCTCACTCCTACGGCCCCGCCGCAAGAAGCTTTTATCTTATGCATTTCGTTTGTGAGGGAACAGGTATTTTTGTCGCGGACGGCAAGACGCACCGACTCTCTCCCGGGCAGTGCTTTATGATCTTTCCCGACGAGATAACATATTACGAAGCCGATGCAAAAGACCCGTGGACATATTATTGGGTAGGTTTTTCGGGCGCGTCGGCAGACAGGATCCTCGGCAGGTGCGGAATCGACCGCGAAAACCGCATCGCCGACGTACAGGATCCCGCCTCGGTCAAGGCCCATTTTGAAGAGATGATCGCCTGCCCGCAAAACGAAGCGCGAAGCGAGATGCTTATGATGAGCAAGCTGTACGGACTCTTGTCCGAGCTTGTTATCACGGGTGAATTTGACGTGCGCGATTACGCACAGACGGCGGCGCGCTATATGCGGCGAAACTTCTCCTCGCCCATCACGGTCGAGGGCATTGCCGATATGATGAACATCGACCGCACGACGCTCTACCGTGCATTCAGGCGCATTATGAAATGCTCGCCCGCAGAATATCTCTTACGCATCAGACTTGATCGCGCGGCGGAATATTTGAAAAAGACAAAACTCCCCATAGTACAGATATGCTTTTCGTGCGGCTTCAACGACGCAAATTATTTCTGCAAAATATTCAAAAAATACTACGGCGACACGCCGTCGTCATACAGAAAGATACCCGCAAATCTTTCGACCTTCGTACAGTAACACCGGCTGTCGGACGCCCGATATAACACCGGTAGATATCCGCTCTGCCCGACGTAGAGGTGCTTTTTCTATTGGTAGGTTGAGTTTTGCGCGATACGATAATATAATCTAAATGATCAAAAGTTTTTGAGGATGCTTAACGGAAGCTCTTTTCAAAAATCTCCTTAAGCATTCTCCCCGGAAAGGCAAAAACAATGGCACTTTCAGCAAAAAAGATACGTTCACAGATGGCGCTTCTCTCGCCGCTCTTATCAAAGCTCTCACTTGACGCGCTTCGCCGCGGTCAGGATCTTGTCGGCGAGCTGATGGAGGCGAAATACCGCCGCGACGTTATCGTAAAAAAACACAAATTTGATAATTTTGAGGGCGCGTGGGTAATACCCGCCGACGAGCGCCGCGAGGGAGTCATCCTCTACCTGCACGGCGGCGGATTTGTGTGCGGCGGACTCGATTATTCGCTCGGCTTTGGCTCGATGCTCGCCGCAAAAAGCGGCGCGAGAGTCTTTTGCCCCGCATACAGACTCGCACCCGAGCACAGATTTCCCGCCGCACTCGACGACGCCGAGACGGCTTATAAATACTTACTTGAAAAGGGTTATTCCCCCTCGCACATCGCACTTTGCGGCGAGAGCGCGGGCGGCGGACTCTGCTATTCGCTCTGTATAAGGCTTCGCGAAGCAGGACTTGAGATGCCCAGCTCGATCATTGCCATCTCACCCTGGAGCGACCTGACGGCATCGGGCGCATCCTACGCACAAAACAAGGACAGCGACCCGTCGATGACGCTCGAGCGGCTTGATTTCTTTGCCAAGAATTACACCGACGACAGATGCCATCCGCTCGTCTCGCCCCTTTTTGCAGACCTGCACGGTATGCCGCCGTCGATCATCTTTGCGGCACGCAATGAAATAATGTATGACGACGCGCTCTTTCTTCACAACAAGCTGCTCTCTGAGGGATGCCGCAGCCGCCTGCACGAGAAGGATGAGCGCTGGCACGCATATATGCTGTACGGGCTCGACGAGGACAAAAAGGACATCGATCTGCTCTGCCGTTTTCTCTCGCAGAATATGGCAGAAGAACATAAACTGCGCTGGCTGCGCCTTGACAACGCGGCAAAGATATATCCCGCCGCAAGACGCGAGAACTGGAGCAATGTCTTTCGCGTGTCGGCAACACTTTACGAGGATGTCGACACCGACATCCTGCGCTGTGCGCTCGACGTGACCTTAAGACGCTTTCCCTCCATTGCCGTCAGACTGCGTCGCGGTGTCTTCTGGTACTATCTCGAACAGCTCGAGAGTGCGCCCGAGATCCGCGCTGACAGCAGCTATCCGCTTGCAAAAATGTCAAAGCGAGAGACGAGAAAATGCGCATTCCGTGTGCTTGTATACCGCGGACGCATAGCCGTCGAGATCTTCCACTCGCTGACCGACGGCACAGGCGCACTGATATTCTTAAAGAGCCTTGTCGCCGAATATCTCCAGCAAAAGCACGGCGTAAACATTTCCGCAGAGCACGGCGTGCTCGCAAGGCTTGACGAGCCCAAAGAAGAAGAGCTCGAGGACAGCTTCCAGAAAAACGCGGGAACGCTCAAGGCAAAGCGCGGCGAGAGCTCTGCCTACCACCTCTCGGGTACACCCGAGGAGAGGGGATTTTTGAATCTCACCTGTTTTAAGATAAACGTACGCGACGCGCTTGAGTGCGCGCACCGATACGGTGTGAGCCTTACCGTTTTTCTTTGCGCGACGCTGATGCAGGCGATCCAGGAGATGCAAAAAAAGAAGATACCCACACAGCGCCGCAGAGCGCCGATAAAGGTGCTCGTGCCCGTAAATCTGCGCAACATCTTCCCGAGCAGTACCCTTCGCAACTTCGCCTTCTACACCACGCCCGAGATACTGCCCGCGCTCGGTGAGTACAGTTTTCGCGAGATATGCAACGCCATTTTTCACAAGATGGGTGCAGACATAACACCAAAGCAAATGAGTATGCATATCGCCGCCAATGTCGGAAGCGAGCGTATGGCGATCGTGCGTATAATGCCGCTCTTTATCAAAAATTTCGTTATGAAGGCGATCTACGATGTAGTCGGCGAGCGCACATCCTGCCTGTCGATGTCGAATCTCGGGGCGGTAAAGATACCCGATGAGATGAAGGCATACATCGAGCGCTTTGATTTCATTCTCGGCGTACAGGCGACAACGCCCTACAACTGCGGAGTGATATCCTACGGCGACACGCTTTATTTCAACTTCATCCGCGGCGTAAAGGAAAGCGAGCTTGAAGCTCACTTCCACAAAGCCCTTCTCTCACACGGCATATGCGCCGAGGTCGAGAGCAACAGATCCACAAGAGAAACGAGGTAATCACTATGTACTGTGCAAAATGCGGGGTAAAATTAGCAGACAGTGAAAAAAACTGTCCGCTCTGCGGGACGCGCGCATATCACCCCGATATAGAAAGAAAAGAGGGCGAGCCGCCCTACCCCAAAAATAAACATCCCAAAAGCGATCCGAAATCGCTCGGTCTGCCGATATTCGCGACCGTCTGCATCTTATTGCCGATCATCATCGTGCTTGCGTGCGACCTGCGCTATAATGCGGCGATCACCTGGTCGGGATACGTCGTCGGCGCACTGCTTCTCTTTTATGTTACGCTCATCCTGCCGCTCTGGTTCAAGGATCCCAATCCCGTGATATTCGTTCCTTGTTCGTTTGCGGCGGCGGGACTGTATGTGGCGTATATCAACTTTGCCGCCGACGGCGATTGGTTTCTTTCCTTTGCCCTGCCCGTCATCGGTGCACTCGCTCTGATCATCACCGCCGTCTGCACGCTCGTGCGCTATCTTTCGCACGGCAAGCTCTTCATCTTCGGCGGAGCCTTCGTAGCCTTCGGCGCACTTATGCCGCTTATCGAGTTTCTTCTGAATCTCACATTTCCCGCGCTCTCTTTCATCGGCTGGTTCATCTATCCGAGCGCTGCTTTTGTTCTCATCGGGGGATTTCTCATATTCTTGGGTATCTGCCGCCCCGCAAGAGAGAGTATGGAAAGATTATTCTTTATATAAAACTAATATACCGCCGACACTTGACATTTGTCTTTTTCGGTGGTATTATTTTATTATAAAACAAATGTTAAAGGGAATTCCTATGTTAAAACGTATATTATCCGTCTTTTTGCTCCTCTCACTGGCGCTTTCGTTTGCCGCCTGCGAAAACGATGCTCCGACACCGTCAGAGACTTCAACCGTACCCGAGGCAACGACAGCTCCCGAGACTACGGCGGCACCTGAAACAACAGCCGTACCCGAAACACCGAACCTGTCATACTGTCCCCCGATGAGCTTCAGGCGGTGCGCAGGCCGTCGGGATCGAAGCTGATGTATTTTGCCGCGCACAACGAGAACGATCCGCAAATAGATGCCGCCATCACCAGATACAAAAATGACATTCACGTGCTTCATTGGAGAGAGATGCTCGACGGATATATCGCGGACGGGGTTGCAAAAAGTCTTCTCTGCGTAGACGACAAATACGGGCACAGTACATCTTTAGCAGGTTACATCGGCGCGAAGATGCTCTTCAACTGCCTGTTCGGCGAGGATCCGAAGCCCATTTCGCCGAGTCTCGGTATCATCACGCAGTCCTACGCCGATTCTATACTTAACGGGCATACGCCAAGGCCCGCAAGACTGCTTGAAGAAAGCTCGATAAAAAGATTTAAATAAAAAAAGTTCGTACAGATGTCGATCTGTACGAACTTTTTTATCAGTCACATATAAGTGATGCACACTTGTTTTCAATAGCTACCTTGATCTTGTTGTAGGTCTCGTTGTCGTATGAGCGCTCTATGTTCCAGGTCTTCTCCGCAAATGCCGGAGCAAGCTCCAAAAGCCGCGAGATGAGCTGTTCGTGCCTCATACTCCACGCGCAAAGCGTCGCGCCGAGCACGTCGGGCGTGGGGGCGAGGTGGATAGGATTGATACGCGCGGGCGAATGGGGCCACCAGTGCTGCCAGTTGTAGACGTTCCACGAAAGTATATCGTACGGTGTCCAGCGGCGCTCGGGACTGTCGACGATATAAAGAGGCTGCCAGGTCGCATTGATTATCTTAAATCCGCTTGCAAGCAGGTCGGGAGCAAGATTATAATGAGACTCCCAGGCGATGACCACCGTCTCTTTGGGAATGCGGTCTGCGCCCGCCTGCGAAAATCCCTCCCAGACCATCGGGGTCTTACCACAAGAGAGGATGTACTCGGCCACTCTGCCGACATACTCGCTGTAAAGCTCGTATGTATCGGCGATGCCGTTGTCTTTCATATATTTTCTGCAGTCGGGACACTCTGCCCACCATTCGTGGTGTGCTTCGTCGCCGCCCATATGTATGTACGGTGAGTTCGGGAACATCTCGGCAACTTCATTTATAAGTTTCTTTATTCCTTCAAACGCCGCCTCACTGCCTGCGCAGATGAGTGCGTTCGTGTCCGATCTTTCGCCGAGTTCGTTGTAGAACACGCCCATTCCCTCACCAAACTTGTTGCCGAATATCTCGGGATAAGCGACCACAAGGGGAGAAGCGTGGCCGGGGCACTCTATCTCGGGAAGGAGCACGACTCCGCGTGCCGCGGCATATGCATTCAGCGCCTCGATCTCCTCATATGTGTAATGCTTGCCCTTTGAGGGGAGAAGCGGAAACGCCTTTGAGGGAAGCGTGTAAAGACCCTTGTCGGCGATGTGCATATGGAAATATTTTATCTTGTAGAAAAAGCAGATATCGATGTACTTGAGCATCTTAGAAAACGGGTGGAAGATGCGGCCGGTCGAGAGCATAAAGGAACGGTACTCCTTCTCCGGCTTGTCCGAGATCACAACAGACTGCACCTTTGCGCATCCTTCTTTTGCGTTCTTCATAAGCTGGATAGCGCTCGCCGCTCCATAGGATGCGCCCTCAAGCGCGGACGCGCAGATAACTATATTATCCTTTGAATCAAGGGTGTATTCATCCGACGCAAGAGAGGCATCAAAGCGGAACGTAATGCCCTTGCCCGTGCTCGGACGTTGCTCGAATATTTTTTCTATGCTGTCGGAAAAGGCATCTGCAAGAGAGAACCATTCTTCGACTTCACACGTAAGCGAAAGTTCTATCTTGTGATACTCTTCGTCTATTATCTCGTATTTTCTCGGGGTGGGAATAAGTTTTATCATATCCATTCTCCAAATCTTTATTTTTTTACAACGGTGCATTTTGTGATGCCGTAGTATTCAAATCCCTTGAGGGCATCCCTGTCTATGATCTCTCCGCAAACAACTACCGGCACCGCAGGCGGGCATCCGACAGACGCGGCGGCAAGCACGCGGCCAAGGCATTCCTTTATCGGAAGCGTCTCACAGGGTGAGAGCATAGCATCACGTACCGACATAGCGCGGCGTGGACGGGAGAGGGGCAACGCCTCTGTTTTTTTGCTTTCTCTTCTCGCAAGAGCGGCGAGCAGATCGGTAAGTGTCTCTGTCTCACCGGGGAGAACAGCGGGGGTGAACATAAGCACGAGGTGATCGGGATCGGCAAACTCACACTCGACACCGTTCTCGCGAAGCAGGTCGGCAAGCTCATAACCCGTATATCCGTATGAACGCGGGCAAAGAGTCAACTTTATCGGCTCATCGCCCGAGAATGTGTATCCGCAAGCCTCAAGGCGCGCGCGACATCTTGCCAGCTTTTCGCAGAGCTCTGCAAGCGACGCTGGATAGTCATCCGAGAGGACTTTGTTTGCCATATCAAGCGACTGAAGTATCAGGTATGAGGGACTTGTCGAGCCGAAGAGCGCAAGCGCATCTTTGGCACGCTCTACGAGCATCTTCGGTGCATTTTTTGATATATGCAGGTACGCACCGCCCGTGAGCACGGGAAGCGTTTTGTGGGCAGAATCAGAGCACATATCTGCTCCAAGATCTATCGGGTGGCGCGAGGGCGTAAGAAACTTCAGATACGCGCCGTGTGCGTTGTCAACGAGAAGCAGTACGCCGTATCTGCGGCATACCGCCGAGATCGAAGCGATATCGAGCGTGTTGCCGAGGTAATCGGGACTTGTAAGATAGAGCGCGTCGGGACACTGTGTCTCAAAGCGCTTTTCAAGCGTATCGGCGCAAATATCAAAAGAGAGATAGCTCGTCTCATTTTCAGAAAAGAGCCACATAATCTCAAAGTCAAGCAGGGCCGCGGCCGACATAAATGTCTTGTGCGCGTTGCGTCCTGCGGCTATCACGGGGCGCTCTCTTCCCCTTTCCTTTGCAAAAAGGAGCGCAAGATAAAGCATCGCGCGGATGGCAAGCGACGAACCCTCTGCCGAATAAAAGGTGTGCGCACCGAAAAGCCCGCTTGCATTCCTCTCGCTCTCGGCGATGATTCCGTCGGCTTCGTACAGGCTGTCGGCGCCCTTTATCTCGGTGATATCATACGCCTCTGTTTCGCCCTTACCCTTGTGGCCCGGCATATGGAGCCGCAGTTTATTCTCTTTGACGTAATTCTTTACAAAATCACAGATGGGTGTATTCATATCATTCATCGGCGAAGGTGCGGGCAATGGCAACCAT
>CAYZHW010000033.1:0-13264 GCA_964478105.1 uncultured Lachnospiraceae bacterium
ACCTCGATCTCGAAATTTTGCCGCGATCTTGCGTACAAGTCCCATATTGTTTTTTATAAGCTCCTCGGCTGCATTCTCGTCGCCGTCTCTGGCTTTTCTTATCAAGGTAATGTTATTGGCGTATTTATCAGTACCGTTCATATACCGTACCGCAAATATTCACGTCCCGACAGCTTTTTCCAAAACGATACGGTCGTTCCTTCGCCCGTTTTGGAACGCACCCTCAGCTTGTCCGTAAAGCTTTCCATAACAGTGAACCCCATACCGCTGCGCTCTCCTGTTTTGTCTGTTGTAAACAACGGTGTTCGTGCCGCCTCAATATCGGGAATACCGCACCCCTTGTCCTTTATTTCAATATTTACAGTGCGGTCGGAGTAGAGTTTTATCTTTATGTAAATATCTCCGCTCTCATTGCGATACCCGTGAACGATACTGTTCGTAACAGCCTCGGATACCGCACATTTTATATCTGCAAGCTCGTCTATAGTAGGATTAAGCTGCGAGCAAAACGCAGAGACCGTAACTCTCGCCATCCCTTCGTTTATTGAAAGTGCCGGCAACTGCACTCTCATTTCATTTATCAAATTCGCTTTATTTTTCATATGTTCCCCCTACGATCTTTCTATTGTAATGATCCGCTCGATACCGGCAAGAGAAAGGACTTTTTCTACTCTGTTTGTCGGTCTTTTGAGCACAAGCTTTCCTCCGATCTCTGCCGCTGTATTAAAACGGCCTATGATCAATCCAAGACCCGAGCTGTCCATAAAATCGACTGCGGACAGATCAAGTTCTACACGGCTCGGACGCCAAAGAAAAATGTCGTCATCCATTTGCTTGCGAAGCATCTTTGCGTTATGATGGTCGATATCCCCGAGAAGTTTGAATTTAAGCACACCTGCACTGTTTTCGGATACGACCCTTGCGCCTTGCTTTATCATTTTTTATCTTCCTTTCTTTTTTTCTTAATTCTAACACCCGATCTGTAACTTTTTTGTCACAATCGGTAATCTGTTTAAACTTTTTCATTGAATATCCAGCAGATTTGTGGTAAAATGTTTCCATAGCATATTTGGAGGTACATAATGAAGAAAAAATTTCTTTCTTTCGTTCTTTGTGCATTGCTTTTGATCCCATCGTTGATCTCCTGCAATGATACTGACATCATAGATAATAAACCGCACGAAACACTCAGCACAGACAGCCCGTCAACGACCGCGTCTCCGATAATCGAACCAGAACCTACCGAGACAAGGATATCCTTTCTTGCAGCAGGTGATAACATCATTCACGAAGCAGTATTCACCGACGCAATGGCACGTGCCGCAGTACTTGTCTCCACGGGAAGTTTTTCAAAAAAATACGAATTTGAAAGTATGTACGAAGGTATAGTCGATATGATAAGCTCGGCAGATATCGCATTTGTAAACCAAGAAGCGCCGGTAGGCGGAGATGAGCTTAAGGTAAGCGGATACCCGAACTTCAACTCCCCCGAAGATGCGGGAGACGCACTCATCGAGATTGGTTTTGACGTTATCAACATCGCGAACAACCATATGCTTGACAAGGAAAGCATCGGACTTGCAAACACGATCGACTTTTTCAAAAACAAGGACGTTCTCCTTATCGGCGGATACAAAAAGAGCGATTATGACAATCTTCGCATAGTTGAGCGTGACGGAATAAAGATCGCCTTTCTTTCCTATATGACTCTTATGAACTATGACGCAAGCGGACAAAAGCGTGCGGTCACCGAAGAGAGCGGACTTCTTATTCCTTATGCAAATGAGGCAGATATGACACGGCAGATGGCGCTGGCCAAAAACAGCGGTGCAGACCTTGTTTTTGTTTCAATGCATTGGGGTACGGAGAACTCGTTTACAGTGGATGCCGAACAAAAAAAATACACCAAACTGCTGGCGGATCTCGGTGCGGATGTGATCATAGGTCACCACTCACATACTCTTCAGGGCATTGAATGGGTGGAAGGTACGAGAGGTAATAAAACTCTTGTGGCTTATTCGCTCGGAAACCTCATCTCCACGATGCACCCGAATGCAAATATGGTGGGCGGACTTTTGACCCTTGATATCGTAAAGAGCAAAGACGGAACGGTCACGATCGAATCTCCTCTTATAACTCCCACACTATGCTTCTACAGTATGAAGCGAGACGGACTGCAGATATACAAGCTAGAGGATGTAACCGATGAGATTGTAAACTCACACGGTTCACAGCTCAAAGGCGCGTTCACGCTGTCCACTCTCAAAAAATATGTAACAGATTCGGTAAGTCCCGAATTTTTGCCGAATTGGATAAAATAAAAGGAAGCGATAGGCTGACGCCTATCGCTTTTTTGTACCTTAATAAATTTTTGTTGTTTTTCGATAAATTTCTATTGACAAACAGTATTATATATGTTAATATATAGTCAGAACAACAATGAAAGGAATTTTGACTATGCTCAAGATAAGTAAAAAAGCATCAAACACCCTCTCGCAGATATTTTGTGCACTGATATTCATTCTGCTTTGCGCCGCACTCTTCCTCATTCCCTCAATAATGAATTTCTTTATCGAGATCTTCTACAAGCCTGCAGAGTATTTTATTCCAACGGTAGTAATACTTTACCTTGTGCTTATCCCCGCCTTTATTGCTGATATATCACTCTTTCTTATTTTAAAGAACATCAAAAACGATCTTATATTTACACACAAAAGCGTAAGATATCTTCGCATCATCTCATGGTGCTGTATGATTGCGGGATTGCTCTTTTTCATCCTCGGTTTTTTGTATTATATGGTATTTCTTATTTCCTTTGCCGCCTTCTTTAGGGGCGTTATACTCCGCGTGGTAAAGAAGGTGATCGAGGAAGCGACCGAGATCAAATCTGAAAACGACTTTACTGTTTGACGGGGGTGCACTATGCCTATTATTGTTAATCTTGATGTAATGATGGCGAAGCGCAAAATGTCGCTCGGAGAGCTTTCCGATAAGGTCGGCATCACGCTTGCGAATATGTCTATACTTAAAACCGGCAAAGCAAAAGCCGTGCGTTTTTCCACACTTGAGGAGATATGCAAAGCACTGCGTTGTCAACCCGGTGATATACTTCAATACGTACCTGAGGAGGATGAAAAATGAACAACGTTTCGGATACTCAATTTGCACCGACGGAAAAGAAAAAGAAAGAATATTCCCTCTCGGATACAATAGTTGCCCTCATACTGTTTTTTATAGGTTACCTTGTATCAAGATGGTCGCTCAATGAAATAACCGACCTTGGTCTTGGAACGCTTTTACTCATACTTATAATTGCAATTATAAGTATCTTGTATATGAAAGCAAAAAATATCAAAGTTGACAGAAAAAGCGCAATACAGCTTGCGTTCATCCTGGTCCTTGCATTACCCCTTTTGTTATCCGCAAACGGCTTTATTAAGTTTCTTGTAAGCTCATATTTCAACATTTCATTTGTGTATTGGTTCTTCTGTACGTGCAAAAACCGTGAAGAAGAACAAATAGGAGATATGCTTTTATTTGATATTCTGAAAAGTACGCTCGTTCTTCCCTTTTCCTGCTTTTCGGATATTTTCTCGGCTATCGGTAATTATCTGAAGGATTCATCATTCGGTAAAAAGATCCTCTTTGCCCTGCTCGGCATAATTATCGCAATTATTCCCACAGCTATCGTGACGATGCTTCTTATAAATGCCGACGAGGCATTTGAAAATCTCACATCCGAGCTTTTCAGCAACTCTTTTTCAGAGCTTCCGAAGCACATTATGTTCTTCCTTTTCGGCATTCCGATCGCTATGTACATCTTCGGAATGATGTACGCAAATACCGCGCATGAGAAGAAAGAGTCTTTGACTCGAGAGATCAACGAGAAAAACCTCTCTCTCGTTCGCTTTTTGCCTACTATAATTACCTGTGCATCCATCACTCCTGTCATAATTGTTTACTCTCTCTTCTTTTTTTCGCAAACATCCTATTTTCTCTCTGCGTTTTCGGGAATACGCCCCGAAAATATCACGTTTGCCCAATACGCACGTAAAGGATTCTTTGAACTGTGCGGCGTGTCGGTCATTAATGTGCTTATAATCATTGTTGCAAATCTCTTTACAAAAAGAACAGACAATAAAAAATCCCCTGCGGTAAGGGGATACATCGCGACACTCTCGGTCTTTACGATCGTTCTTATTGCCATAGCACTCTCAAAAATGTTTATGTATATCGATGCGTACGGTCTTTCTCCTCTTCGCATATATACAACTTGGTTTATGGTACTTCTCGCATTGCTTTTTGTATACATTCTGATAAAACAATTCTCGGGCAGATTCAATCTTTTCCGCACGTTTACGATTTCTTTTATTATTATGTTTGCTCTTCTTGTTTTTGCTGATACCGATGCTATAACAGCAAAATACAATGTAGAGAGATATACAAGCGGAGTCTCCGATTCTGTCGATATATATATGATGTATGACCTCTCGGATTCCGCAGTAAAATACATCATACCGCTCGCAAACGATAAAAATCCCGAAATTGCGCAAAAAGCAAAAGAGTATCTTAACAATAAAAAGCTTGAGTTTGATATAAGCGAGAATTCATTTGTTAATTTCAACATCGCGACCTGCCGAGCAAAAAAGGCCGTAGAAGAATATTACCAAAATTCAAACTGATACCGTTTAAAATGATCGGGCATCTCATATATGAGATGCCCGATCATTTTATCTGCTTATTTTTTATTATCTGTGACCGTGTTCTGAAAAAAAGTGTGTACAATTTAGCGAGCTAAGTCAAAAAACGAGCGGCAAAGCGTAAAGGAGACAGTTTTTATAAAGATTCCCCTCAGTCAGTTTTTTGTAACCTCCATTGTCAGTCCTCCAGAACAATATACTCATCGTTGGCAAGAGCTGTAACGGGATATTTGCCTTCTGCCACAAGTTCCTCATAATGAGCACGGCGCTCATCTCCGAAGTGGCAGATAAATATTCGGTCGCAAAGTCCGAGTCCCGAGAAATCGGTCACGCCGTATGTATCCGGATCATACCTTACCGCATGAGCCATACTCGGTGAGGCAATATGTGCGCCGGCACTGCTTCCGATGTAGACAGCGCCGCCCTTGACGTAGTCAACGATAGCTTTGTCAAAACCCGCGCGGCGGATCCTCATCATCGTCGCGAATGTATTGCCGGGACCGATAAAGACCGCATCTATATCGAGGTTATAAAAGGGTTCGGGCTCGTAATAGTTAAAGACGAATATGTTCTCTCTCGAAAATCCGTATGCTTCAAGACGCTTTTTAAATTTATCACCCTTTAGCTGAGATTTGCTCGAATGTTCGTTTGCAAAAAACAGCACTCTGCACTTCTCGATCGGCACGCCGAGATTATCGTATATGCCCTTTGCAGACACCGGATCTTTAAAATCTCTTGATGATATAATAAGCTTCATTTGTCTTACCTTTCAAAGTGTGAGCATAACGCCGGGAAATCTTTCTCTTATCTCCGCCGCCATATAAAGTGAGCCAAAGCAAAGAAGTGTATCGTTATCGCCTGTGCTCTTTATGGCCTTTGCAAGACCCCTGTCGCACATTCTGTAAGCGGTAAGTGCCTCGCAGGAACCACCGAAAACCTTTTCAAGAATTCCGGCAAGATCATTTGCATCAAGCGCGCGGGGATTGTTCGGAGTAAGAGCAGTAACGGTACCGTAGTTTACCGGTATCTTACTTGTCTTTTCAAGTGTTTCTTTAAAAACCGAAATGGTTTTTTCGGGATTCTTATCTTTGAGCATTCCTATAACAAGATTAAGTTTGCCGCCGTGCAATACATTTGCAATGCTTTCGGCCAGCACTCTGACTCCGTCCTCATTGTGTGCACCGTCGAGAATGACATCAGGCGTGACAGAGAGGACTTCAAATCTCGCGGGAAATTTAGCCTTTGCGATACCTTGGCGAATGGCATACTCGGGCACATCTACGCCTTCGCGCGAAAGTGCTTCTGCCGCTTCTATCACGACGCAGGCATTCGTTGCCTGATATGATGCGGGGAGCGAAGCAGTATATTCAGTGCGTCTGTACTTGAACTCAAGTTCACCAAGCGTTGCACGTGTCACTTCTATAGTATAGTCCAGGGGAACAATATAGGTTGCAAGTCTTTTTTCACAAATATTCTTAATTACGCGCGATGCTTCTTTATACGGTTGCGGGTAAGATACGACCGCGTTCGTTCCTTTTTTAATGATACCGCACTTTGTTTTGGTTATTTTGTTTATCGTTTCTCCCAAAAGCTCTGTATGATCGAAGCCGATACTTGTTATTATAGCAAGCTTGGGTGGCGGAATGATATTGGTTGCATCAAATTCTCCCCCGAGCCCGCACTCAAGAACAACAATATCACACCCGCGCTCAAGGAAATACAAAAATGCAATCGCAGTTACGACCTCGAATTCAACAGGTGCAAACTTAACATTATCCGAAAGAAATTTTTTCGGTATCTTCGTAGCATTTTTCTCTCCCGACAGGACCTTTTTTATATCGTAATTTATTCTTCTCACAGTCGAGAGAACGGTGCGTGTAAGCTTTGCAAGCTCATCGCGTTCTATCATATCTCCGTCAACGCAGATACGTTCGCAAAAATCGATTATATAAGGCGAAACATATCTTCCGACGCGGTATCCGGCGCACTCGAGCACCGAGGCAAGCATAGTAGCCGTCGAGCCCTTGCCGTTGGTTCCCGCGATATGAACAAACTTAAGTTTTTCTTGCGGGTCACCGAGATAGCGGCAAAGAAGCTTCATTCGATCAAGCGTGGGAGAACCCGCGGTTCTCCTTCTGTTGTGGATATACTTAAGCGCTTCTTCGTACGTCATATGTTTTTACCGAGTAAAAATCTTCTTACAGATTCATACTCTTCCCTTAATTTTTTTGCCTCTGCTCCAGTTTTGTCAAAGCGTTTCTTCTTTATTGCCTGCAAAAGGACATTTTTAGGCGTTTCGTCAGGGTCGATAAGCTCAAGCGCCGCAGTGGTATATCCCTCGGACTCGAGCATCTTGAGACGAAGCGCATCGGTCGCCGCATCGCAAAGCTTTTGGCGAAGCATTGAATAATCGCAAATAAAAGAAAGCTCGGGACAATCAATATTGTGGTTAAGAAAGTGATGGCAGCACGGAGTTGAAAGAATAACGTCGGCATTCCATTTCACTGCATTTTCGAGCACGATGTCGGTTGCGATATCACACGCATGAAGTGATATGACAAGATGAGGGGGGTGTGCAGGTACAAACGCATTTATGTCACCGCATATAAACGAAAGTCCGTCGAAGCCGAGTTTTCTTGCGGTCTGCTCGCAATAAGCAATTACGTCACTTTTAAGATCGACGCCGACCATCTCGATCTTACGTCCGAGAATATTGGCAAAATAGTGATAGACCGCAAAGCTGAGATAGCTTTTTCCGCAACAAAGATCAGCCACATAAAGAGGTTGGTCCTTGGCAGGCAGATGCTTGCAAATATCGCGCACGTTCTCAAGAAAACGGTTTATCTGTCTGAATTTAGGCTGCTTTTTATCATACACGCGTCCGTTTTTGTCGCTGACGCCAAGGTAAACAAGGAATTCCTCGCTGCCCGATAGGATGTACTTTTTTTCACGGTTATTGCCCGAAAGCTGCAGTGCATCGGATTCGGTAGCGCCGCTAAGCTTTGACGCGAGTTTTTTATCTCCGATAAGCGTCTCTTTGTCTGCTTTGGATGAACGTTTGTATTCACACTCACCGAGCGAAGTTATGAGGTTTATCTGAGAAAATCCCGCGCAAAAAGCAGGCAGATCACGTATAAAATCAGCCGTATTGTAATTTTTATATATGACTTTATTGTCCTTTTGATGAGTCTGTGCCTGAAAAACAACATTCTCACCTATCTTATGAAGCTCGCAAACGACTTTAACGATACTCTTGTCGACAGGCTTGGAGAATACTAGTTTTTTGAGAGTTCTGCTTTTATTTGCAAGCTCAACAAGAGAAGAAAGTGTTTCGACCGGGGTTTTTATATCTGTCATAATCAGTTTTTATCCTTCTTGGAAAAAGATATTTTGGATTCCTTTCCTTCAAGCAAACGTTTTATATTTGCCCTATGCATAAATACGACAAGTCCGGCAGCCAGTACCGACATAACTATGTGAAGCCCGGGCATCGTCATTCTGTAAAGGATAAGCGGATAGATAAGGGAACACATAACAGAGCCGAGCGAGACGAACTTTGTAGACAAAACAATGATCGCAAAGCAGGCAAGCAAAATAAGAAAAACACGCCAATCGATCATAAGCACCATTGCCGCGAGGGTTACAACGCCCTTTCCACCCTTGAAGCGGTAATAAACAGGAAACATATGACCCGCCATACAGAAAAGCCCCGCAACAGATGCACCGTTTATGCCAAGAAGGCTGTATCCGATAAGTGCGGATACGATAGCCTTGAGAGCATCAAACAGGAACGTCAGACCGGCCGCCTTTTTACCATATGTTCTAAGCATATTTGTAGCTCCGCCGTTTTTACTTCCGTGCTCTCTTATATCTTCATTGTACATTTTCTTGGAAAGAATCACGGCAAAGTTAAGACTTCCGAGAAGATAAGGCACAACAATACACACAAGTACTGCCGCAACGATCATTACATAGAATAACGTATCTCCTACAGTTTCTCTTGTTGCAGTATTAAATATCAGTCCGTTGTCTATAAAATTACGAATAAAATCCATAACATCCTCCGCGTCAAATTAATCATTTTATTTTGAAAAGCTTTGATAGTCTTGTTTTCATCTCGGCTTTTTTGTTTTCCGTCAGTGAATTATCTTTTTTAAGAGAAATTACCTCTCCTGCGTCTGTGAATTCGATCACACAAATGTCCCCCTCTGTAAGCTCTGCTGTCAGATCACTTTTCTTTATCTCGCGGACATCTCCGGCCTCATCAACGCAGATAAGCACATTCTCTTCTATACGGTCTACCGTGATCTTATATTTCAAGGTGCACCTCCGTGATAATATAAATTTCCAATACATTTTACCATATCCGCAATAAAATTGCAAACATATTTTATTATAATTGACTTTAAGATATAAAATTGGTAAAATATATAATAGATCAATTAACGAGAGGTGCCGTATGAGCGAAGTATACGATAGAATAAAAAAATTGCGTGAAGAACTCTCCTATCACGCAAAAAGATATTATGTTTACGATGACCCCGAAATATCGGATTTTGAATATGACAAACTTTTTGCCGAGCTCTTAAAGCTCGAGAACGAGCACCCCGAATTTTTTGATATCACCTCGCCTACACAGCGAGTCGGCGGAAAAGCGCTTGACAAATTCGAGAAAATGACGCACACGGTTCCTATGGGAAGCCTGTCCGATGTCTTCTCATACGATGAGCTCGGTGCATTTTTGGACCGTATGTCGGATACATTGGACGTACCCGAGTATTCGGTCGAACCCAAGATAGACGGGCTCTCTGTTTCGTTGATATATGAAAACGGTGTGTTCGTGCGCGGAGCCACTCGCGGTGACGGTCTTGTAGGTGAAGACGTAACTCTCAATCTTCGCACTATCAAGTCTATCCCGCTTACACTCGCAGAACCGCTTCCCTATCTTTGCGTACGCGGTGAGGTATATATGCCCCGTGACCGTTTTGAAAAGCAAAACGCAGCACGTGAAGCGGCAGGAAAACCGCTTATGGCAAATCCGAGAAATGCTGCGGCAGGCTCGCTTCGTCAGCTCGATTCAAAAATAACAGCCGAGCGCGAGCTTGATATTTTCATCTTTAATCTGCAAGAGGGCGATCTATACACAAACAAAGAAAATCCCGCACGTCATTCTGAGGTTCTTGCAAGGTTGCGTGAGCTTGGTTTCTGTACACTTCCCGAAACGATCGTCGCCAAAAACAAACACGACATAGTCTCTCACATTGAAAAACTCGGTGCCGCACGTGACGAAAGAAATTTTGACATTGACGGTGTCGTTATCAAGATAAACTCGCTCTCTGACAGAATAATTGCCGGAGAAGGTACAACAACACCCAAGTGGGCGGTCGCATACAAATTCCCGCCGGAGCAAAAGGAAACCAAACTGCTTGACATAACCGTCGCGCTCGGACGCACGGGCGTACTCACCCCTAATGCAGTCCTCTCTCCCGTAAAGCTCGCCGGCTCAACAGTCTCGCGCGCAACCCTTCACAACATTGACTTTATAACAGAACGGGACATAAGAATCGGTGATACGGTGGTTATACAGAAAGCGGGAGATATCATTCCCGAGGTGGTATGTTCGCTTGCTGCCAAAAGGAACGGTTCCGAAACGGTATACAAAATGCCCGAAGTTTGTCCTTCCTGCGGTGAAAAGGTCTCACGTGACAAAGACGGAGGCGCCGCTGTACGTTGCACAAACAGCGCCTGCCCCTCTCAAAGATTGAGGATACTTGAGCATTTCGCTTCAAAGGATGCTATGAATATAGAAGGACTCGGCCCTCAGATAGTTGAGCTCCTTGTCTCGGCAGGCCTCATATCCGACTTTGCCGATCTTTATGATCTTAAAGTCTCGCAGATCGAAACACTTGAACGAATGGGAAAAAAATCGGCCGAAAATCTCATTTCCGCAATAGAACGCTCAAAATCCGCAGGACTTGAGAGACTGATCTACGCCCTTGGTATAAGAAACATCGGAACTGTAGCCGCAACTGCCCTGGCAAAGCGCTACGGCTCACTCGAAGCGCTGTTTAAGGCAACCAAAGAAGAACTTTGCGAAATCGAAGATTTCGGAGAGATCACAGCTGATTGTGTGGTAGATTTCTTCTCCCACGAACAAAACCGCATACTTGCAGAGCGACTCATTTCTGCAGGTGTACTTGCAAAGTCAACCGCTGTTCAGGTAAATGATAAGTTTGCGGGGCTCACCTTTGTACTCACGGGTACTCTTCCCACTATGTCAAGAGACGAGGCTTCGGCACTAATTACCGAGCGCGCCGGGAAGGTCTCCTCGTCTGTTTCCAAGAAAACAAATTATGTTCTTGCGGGAGACGCTGCAGGCTCCAAGCTCACCAAAGCCCGCGATCTGGGCGTTTCGGTTATCGACGAGAACGAATTTCTTGCTATGCTTTAATCAAGTCCGAGATAACGTAGCAGTCCGCGATATATCCCCTCTGCAAAAAGCTGAGGAGAGTCGTTCATAAGAGTTGCATCGTTATAGTTGGTGATAAAACCAAGTTCAAGAAGTACTGCAGGCATCCTTGTTCGGCGCAGAACGTACAGTGACGGGCGGGCTTTCATTCCTCGGTTTCTAAGCCCCGTTATAAGGTTAAGCCAATACAGAATATTCTCTCCGAGTATAAATCCCTGTCCTGTGCTTGAATATGCATATCCCTCGCTGCCTGTTGCCTGCGGATTTGTTGACGCATTTGCGTGCAAACTGATAAAGTAATCAGCACCCCAAGAATTGGCGTCATTTACTCTTGCGGCAAGGCTGCTCGCATTACTTGTTCCGAGTATCGTATCTTCGGTAGGGCGCGACACTCTTACTTCAAATCTGTCGTCAGCCAAAAGCAACTGCTCAAGGATCTTACCTATTCTGTACATCAGGTCCTGCTCGCGAAGTCCGTTTCCCTCTGCACCTGCATTGGGATTTACCGGATTATGTCCCTGATCTATGTATATCTTTATTGCCATACATTCACCCCTTTGCTTATATATTATTCCTTTTTGTATTTTTTGTTAAAGAAAGAGCCCGCGTATTGCGGGCTGTAAAGGTTTTTTATGAAAGAACTCCAACGAATACTCAGTTACGTCCGCCGCGCGGTTGACGAATATTCAATGATCGAAGAGGGCGACAAGATCGCCGTAGGTGTCTCTGCGGGAAAAGACTCGCTGACACTGCTTGAGGCTATGGCGGCGTTGCGCATTTTCTATCCGAAAAAATTTGAGCTTATAGCGATCACTGTCGATATGGGCTTTGAAGGGGCAGATTTTACAAAGATACGCCATATGTGCGAGCGGCTGAATGTACCGTACATAATCGAAAAGACCGAGATCGCAAAAATAATCTTTGATGTCCGCAAGGAGAAAAATCCCTGTTCACTCTGCGCAAAAATGCGCCGCGGCGTTCTTTATGAGGCTGCAAGACGCGAGGGTTGCCAAAGAGTCGCACTCGGACATCATTTTGACGATGCCGTTGAGACATTTATGCTTAACCTTTTCTATGAAGGCAGACTCGGTTGCTTCTCTCCCGTCTCATATCTTTCGCGCACCGATCTGTATATGATACGTCCCATGATATACCTTCCCGAAAAGGAAGTCCGCTATTTTGCGAACAAACGCGGACTTCCCGTATCAAAAAGTCCCTGTCCCGCCGACGGAAACACGGAACGCGAAGAAATGAAACAGCTTCTCGCTACGCTCGACCGCGAAAACAAGGGACTCAAATACCGAATTTTCGGTGCAATGCAAAGAGGCGAGATAGACGGCTTCAAGCCAAGCGGCAAAATGGGACCTGTCTCCGATTACGAATGAGCCTGATCCTTCGGTAAAGCAAAGCCGTGTATGAATCCGTCAAGCTCGGCTGAGCAAACATCTCCCCCAACAACCTTGTTACGATACACAAGAACGTTTGCGAGCACCCGTCCGTCATAATCGGGATAGTTTGTGATCTCGTAAGTGTAACGCATCATATCTTTTTTCTTATACTTACCAAGATCGAGCCCTTGTTCCTTCTGGATCTCATTGTACCCGGCAAAGACTTTATCGAATTCGGACGGGATCGTCACTTCTGCTGTCTCTGTCGGCTCGGGATTCACTGTCCAACCGAACTGAGCTAAGAAATTCACAACATCTTCGCTTGTCTTTATCTTGTCAAAAATTACACTCTCATCTTGTGTCGATACGGCTCCGGCGTCGGCCGAATCGTACGACGGAACAAGAACGATAAGTGTAACAAGTGTGATAAGTGCTACGCATATGATTCCTGCAAACTTCAATGTCGTAGCTTTCATTGAGTATATGAACATAAAAAATGCCCTCCCCGTTTTATAATTGCAGTGTTTTACTCCAATTATATTTATCGGGGAGGTTTTTTATGACTTTATAAGTTTTCTCGCTCAAAGAAATATTTTACTCGGTGGGACTGTACGCTTTGTACCACGCCCATCATCATATACAGAGCAAGCGTCGAAGAGCCGCCGTAGCTTAAGAACGGCAAAGTAATGCCTACGACGGGTAACATT
>CAYZHW010000034.1:0-13010 GCA_964478105.1 uncultured Lachnospiraceae bacterium
TAACCGGCGCGAGAGTTCAAATCTCTCCATCTCCGCCAAATAAGACGCACTTGCGAAAGCAGGTGCTTTTTATTTGGCATTGATAGATTTGAACTCGAGCGACGGGAACCGGTCGCGGGGGACGTTTCCGAGCGCCGCCGGTGGCGGATAAAGCGAGGAAAAAGGAGGGGCAGTAACACGGCGATTGGCAAGCGAATATATGAGCGCAGACAGAGCCGATGTTACAACCGGGAAATCTCTCCATCTCCGAAAAAACGGCAATCTTCGAATGAAGATTGCCGTTTTTGTACTTTTCGCTTTTTTCTCTTATCCTTGTTTAATCTTTCTCATAGCCGCTACCTTACACGCACATCTGTACGCCTCGGCAATATATACCTCGTCGCTCATCGCGGCATATATGTCGTTGGTGTGGCGGTCGCGGCAACTCTTCTTTTTGAGCTCATATGTCATAATACCGCGATAGCCCACCTCGTCAAGCCTTTTTGCAAAACCATTCCAATCGATGATCCCGTCAAAGGGAAGCAGATGCAGGTCGTCGCGCGGCTGTGTTACGCCGTCAAAGCGGCGGATGCCAAGGTTGTCGTTTATGTGCGTAGCAATAAGCTTGTCTCCGTAAAGGGACAGCAGATCGTGACCGTAGTTGTAGCACTGTTCGTGACCCGTATCAAGACAAAATCCAACTGCGCTTTCGCCCGCAAATCCACGCATAAGAATATCGAGAAATTCCTCACCCTCAGTGTTCTCAAATGCCACCTTTACGCCAAGCTCTGCGGCACGGCGCACGACGGTGCCGAAATTTTCAAGTCCGATCGCCGCCGTTGTTTCATTCGGCTTCTCGTAATCAAAGCCGATATAAACGTGCGAGACCATAATTCCGACCTCGTTCTCGGAGCATACCTCAAGGCATTTGCATATCTCGCGCGCGGCAAGCCTTCCCGCGTCTCCCTCTTCCCACATATACGAAACTCTTGCTTCGTCATGGAAGGGCGCGTGCACAGACTGATATACAAGTCCGAGCTCGTCACCGAGCTTTTTATACTCACTCACGTTCGGCTCGGTCTCCATATTCGTCGAAAAGCCCTCAAAGCCCGCCGCGGCGAACATTTTTATCTGCTCCTCGGGAGCAGCGGCAATAGATGCCGAGGTCGCCATCGCCAATTTCTGTTTCCACATATTATTCTCCTTTATATCTTTGTCTTCATCCATTTCCCGAATTTGTAGTAGAAGGTATACGATATTCCCTGCAAGAGCCATGTAAAGGGATAGGTCAGATAGATAACATAAAGCTCGTGCCAGAACGGGATGACAGCAAAAACGATAAGCATTCTTATAACGCAGGTAAAGAGCAGTCCCTGTATCATTATCGCGACGCTCGCGCCGCCGCCCTGCATCACCGCGCCCATCACGCCCGTATACGCGCCAATGGGATAGAACGGCAGGATGCACCAAAGCTTGAGCATTCCGTAATAGACAGATGCCTCATCGCCCTTGACAAGAACAGACAGTATCGGCTCTGCAATAAGGAATATGAGTATCGCAAGCACGACCGAAGCCCCGATGCTTAATATCAGACCTGCACGTGCACCCTTTTTTACTCTATCAAGTTTACCCGCGCCGATATTCTGACTGACGAAGGTCGTGACCGCGGTCTCGACCGACGCGATCGCCACATCTACGAAATTGCCTATCTTTGAATATGCGCTTCCGCCCGCAAGCACGCCGACACCGAGCTCGATCGAGAACTCGTTTATGTGCCTTTGCAAAAGCGTATTCGGCAGATTGTACGCCATAGACAAAAATCCCATCGGAAGTCCGATCTTGACTATGCTCACGAGCATGCCCGAATGTATGCGAAGCTTGGCGAAAACGAACTTATACGCTTCGCCCGTGCGCATAAGATGTGCCATACAGAGCAGTGCGGAAAGCGTCTCCGCCATAATAGTAGCGATCGCCGCACCCGCGACACCCCATCTGAACACCACTACAAAAAGAAGGTCAAGCACGATATTGGAAATACCGCCCGCGACGAGATAATAGAAGCTCCTTTTGGATTCGCCCACCGCGCGAAGAATACCCGCACTTATATTGTAAACGAGTCGCGGGATCATACCCGCAAAGCATATACTGAGATATGTATTGGAAAGCTCAAGCACGGTATCGTACTTCATAAGGATCAAAAGCGGACGGGAGATGATAAGTCCGATAACCGTCAAAAACGCGCCCGAAATAAGACTTACGGCAACGGCAGTATGCACCGCGCGTGAGACACTGTCACCGTCATTGGCACCAAAGTAACGCGCGACGACAACGCCCGCGCCCGAGCCGAGTCCGATAAAAAGGCAGATAATAAGACCGAGTATGGTCGACACACTCGTCGCGGCAAGTGCCTCGCCGCCGACAAAGGCACCAAGCACCGCCGCATCGACCGCGCTGTAAAGCTGCTGAAAAAAATTCGAGAGCGCGATCGGCACAGCGAACGCGATAAGGCTCTTATATATCGAGCCGCTCGTCATATCATTTTTCTTTGCAAGTGTTGCCATATCATACCTCTAAAAAAGTAAAAGGGGGAAGACCGTCTGTCTGAGCTTTTATCAAACATACGAGCCTCCCCGTTTATCTGCCTAAGTTATACCACAGTAAAAAGGCAAAGTCAAGAGATTTTGTGATTTTCCTTTATTTATTTTTCAAGTCTCAATTCTATAAGAGCATCCGCCACTCCGCGCGCGTATTCTGCGTGTCCGAGAGCGTTCGGATGCACGCCGTCATCGGCAAAAAACTCGGGAAGATGAGGAACGAATCCCGATGCATCGATCACTCGCACGCAGGCAAATTCTCCCGCGACCTCGGTGATCCTTTTGCGTATTTCATCAAGGGTTGCCGATTTGGGTGTGTCGTGATTGACTCTCCATATCGGAAGGATCGCCGCCACAGGGACATTCGGAAATACCTCCCCGAGACGGGCAAAAAACGCCCTTGTTTCCACCTCAAACTTCTCTATGCCGTCATCGATGTACCAATCATTCGTACCGTAGGCGACCGTGATAAGCTCGGGGGCAAAGCCGATATCGCCGTCTATCCATTTCTCATCAAACCAATAGCCCGCGACCGCCTGATTGAGCATATCCCAGCCGAAATTTCTCGCAAGCCTGTTCGCATACGAGAGCGAGGTGTATTCGGTGTGATGCCCCTGTGTTATCGAGTCGCCGCACATAAGCACCTTCTTTTTGTAATCGGCAAAAGGCTCAAATGTTGCCCCGTCCGAGAGCGAGAGCGAGCGAAGGATGAGCTCTGTCAGATGCGGCAGATATACAGTCACGTGCTTTCTGCCCGTTTTTGCAAAATCTGCGCGGTAGCTTCCCCACTCTGTACCTTCGGGGATAATATCCTCATTATGCACGAGTGCGCCGTCAAGGTAGGTGTCTATTGCAACGTTTCGTGACGTAGCGCGAAGCCCGGTCGAATATTCAAAGGCCACAAAATCCGAGTCGGTGTAAAAATCGAATCTGACACCTGCAGTATTGAATACCTTTATATTAAAATTGCTCACACTCTTTATATACTCCTCCTGCTTCTCGGAGAAGCGGCGGAAGTGCAGTCCGTCGCCGTCCTCGAAGGTCGAGAGAGCGCCGCGTGTGATGCTCTCTATCTGTTTTCTTGTAAGTATCATATAAGTCCAAGTCTCCTTAATTCATCGGATGTGCCGTCGGCATAAGCGAAAAATCCGAGGTCGTTGGGATGGATGTTCCCGTCTCCGAAAAATTCGGGAAGATGGGGAACGAAGGGGAATGCGTCGACTACATAAACATTCGGGTATTCCTTTGCGATAGCCTCTATCGTGCCTCTTATCTCGTGGAATGTATAGGGACGCTCGTTGTTCATATCCTTACGCCATATCGGAAGAAGAGTCACAACGGGTACGCCGCTGTAACGTCTTGTAACCTCGGCAAAAAAGCTGTGAACGCTTGCCTTGAATTTTTCGATATCCTTGCAAAGACTCCAATCATTTGTGCCGTACGCCGCAAAGATCATCTCGGGTGCAAAGTCAAATGCATCGTCAAACCACTCACCCGAGAACCAGAATCCCGACACGCCCTGGTTTACCGTATTCCAGTTATAGTTTCGCGCTAAAATGTTTGCAAGCGTGTTTGCAGAAAAGGTCGTATAGCACCCCTGTGTGATCGAGTCGCCAAAAAAGAGTACGTTCTTGGTGTAATCGCAGTATGGTTCGAGCGTTGCCCCGTCCGAGAGCTCGACCGACTTTATCTTCACCTCAACGGTATAGGGGAACCACACCGTGACGCGCTTTTTGCCCTTCTTTTCAAAGCGAGCGCAATATTCTTCCCTGCCCGCAATATCATCGGTGTGCACCATCGTGCCGTCGACAAAAATATCGAGAGTTACGTTTCTGCTCGAATAAAACTCGCCGAAGGCAAGCTCTATATCGAGAGTGTCCGAGTCGGTCACAAGATCAAAGCGAAGTCCCGCCGAGCAGCGCGCACGCACGGGAAAGCCCTTGAGTGTATCAAAATACGCTATCTGCGCCTCTGTATATCTGCGCGGAATTATCATATCGCCCTCGGTGAGAAAGCTCGCCGCACCGCGCGTGATACTTTTTATCTGTTCATATGTCAGTTTCATTTTATTTCTCCAATCCAAGCTTGATTATTGCATTTGCTACGCCATCGGCGTAGGATGCAAATCCGAGGTCGTTGGGATGGAGTCTGCCCTCTCCGAAGAAATCGGGAAGATGAGGTACAAAGGGATATGCGTCAACGACGTGAGCACCGTACGATTCGGCTATCTCGCGCGTGATAGCGGCTATCTCTTCCTTGGTGCAAGGCTTTTCGTCCTTTTCACCTCTCCATATCGGGAGAAGCGCGACAATGGGTGTCGCAGGGTATATCTTACGGAGTGCCGTGTAGAACTCGTGCACGCGCGCGCTGTATCTTTCTCTTCCCTCTCCCATATACCAGTCGTTTGTGCCGTATGCGACCGTGATAAGCTCGGGAGAGAAAGGAAGGTCCGCATCAAGCCACTCGCCCGAGAACCAGAATCCCGAGACAGCTTGATTGAGTGCATTCCAGCCGAAACGGCGGGTGATTATCGACGCATAGGAGAGCGACGAGAAATTCGCATACCAGCCGTGAGTTATCGAGTCTCCGAGGATCAGCACGTTCTTTGTGTAATCGGTATAGGGCTCGACCGAGGCGCCGTCCGAGAGCTCTACAGAATGGAAAAGTATATCGCAGATATAGGGCAGATATACGGTCACGCGCTTTTTGCCCCTTTTTTTGAAATCCACCTCATACTCCTCTGTCACATTCGGGCGCGAATCGACATCGAAATAATCGACCATAGTGCCGTCGACGTACACATCCATCTTTACGCCGTATGTCGAAGACTTCATTGCGTACGAAAATGTAAGACGCATCGTCGACGCATCTGTATAGAAATCTAAGGTCATTCCCGCGCAGTTGAACATTCTGTCGGCAAACTTGTGACCGTTTGTGTAAAAGCCGATCTGCTTGTCGGTAAAACGGCGAAGTCTGAGCTTCCCGTCGATCACGTCATAGCCGATAGTTCCTCCGGCAATACTTCCTATCTGTTCAAAACTAAGCTTCATAACCGCTCCTTGAAGTAACATAAAATTAACAGCTTCATTATAATATAATAAAAGATCAAAGTCAACGAAATGTTAAAATTTACATATTTATTTTTCCTATATTGAACTTATCGCGAATATGTGATATAATATAAGGTAGACTAAAAAAGAGGTGTCATTATGGTAGCGCTGTTGATGAAGATGTTTACAAAAAGCTCGTCTGACGAGCGCCATATATGCGGGCTTGCGTGCGGGGTGCTCGGAATAATACTTAACATCCTGCTCTTCGCTATCAAGCTTTTAGCCGGACTTGTCTCGGGTTCCGTCGCTATTATGGCGGACGCGGTCAACAACCTCTCGGATGCGGGATCGTCGATCATCACGGTGCTCGGATTTCATCTTTCGTCCAAAAAAGCCGACCCCGAGCATCCTTTCGGCCACGGACGCGCCGAATACATATCCGGACTTATTGTTTCGATGCTGATCCTCCTTATGGGCTTTGAGCTTGCAAAGACATCTGTCGAAAAGATCTTTTCTCCCGAGCCTGTCGCCTTCGGAGCACTCAGCGCGCTTATCCTTGCGGTGTCGATAGTAATAAAACTCTATATGGCGGCATACAACAAGAGCTACAGTAAAAAAATAGGCTCGGCTTCGCTTCGCGCCACCGCGGCAGACTCGCTCTCCGACTCGATATCCACTCTCGTTGTGCTTGTCGCGATGATAGTCTCGCACTTTACTTCGCTTGAGCTCGACGGATGTTGCGGACTTCTTGTCGCCATCTTTATCTTCAAGGCGGGAATAGGTGCCGCAAAGGAGACCATTGATCCTCTTCTCGGCAATGCGCCCGACCCCGAATTTGTCAAAAGCATTGAGAACACCGTCCTCGCGCACCCCGAGATCGCGGGGGTGCACGATCTTATCGTACACGATTACGGTCCGGGCAGACGCATCATCTCGCTGCACGCCGAGATCCCGTCCGACTCCGACATACTTGTTGCGCACGACCTCATAGACAACATTGAGAACGAGCTCGCCGAGACGCTCTCCTGTACGGCGGTCATACATATGGATCCCATTGACGTCGCCGACGAGGAAACGCTCGCCCTCAAGCGCGAGATAGAAGCGCTTGTAAAAGAGGTAGACGTCGACATACGCATCCACGATTTCCGCGTCGTCAAGGGCGACACCCATACAAACTGCATCTTTGACGCGGTGATCCCGCAGAATATCCCGTGCGACACCGATGCGGTAAAGCGCATATCCGACGCCGTAAAAAGAAAGCATCCGCACCACAACTGCAAGATAAAAATTGATAGAAATTACACATAGGAAGGTATAAAAAATGGCAAAACACCGCCGAGGAAGAATAAACGATGAAATGAAAAAAGAAGTATCCGAGGTGCTTCGCGAGATAAAGGATCCCCGAGTTTCGGGCGCTTTTGTTACCGTGACCGCGACCGAGGTTACTCCCGATCTAAAATACGCGAAGATCTATTTCTCTCACCTGTCGGGCGAGACCAAGGAGATAAAAAAGGGACTCGAGTCGGCAACGGGATTTATCCGCCGCCACATCGCAGAGTCGCTCAATTTGCGCATCACACCCGAACTCACATTTGTATACGACGACTCTATAAAATACGGCGCGCACATCTCCTCTATACTGAACAAAATTGATAAGAATGATAAGGAAAAAGAAGATGAAGAACAGATATAAGAAGCTGACCTTTGCCTCTCTTGCCACAAAGCTCGAAGCGGCAGAGGACGCGCTCATCATAATGCACGTGCGCCCCGACGCAGATGCCGCCGGCTCGGCATTTTCGCTCAAGATGCTTCTTGAGCTTATGGGAAAGCGCGCGTACTGCGTCTGCTCGGACGAGCTCCCCGCGAGACTGCGTTTTCTCTCTTCGCAGAAGAGCACACTTGTAAAAAATCTGCCCTCGGATTTCACTCCCAAGACCATCATCTCGGTCGACGTCGCTTCTCCCTCTCAGCTCGGTGAGCTTGAAGAGGTGTTCGGCGGCAAGATCGACATTATGATAGACCACCACAAGAGCGGCACCCCCTTTGCAGACAACTATATCCGTCCCGGCATTGCCGCGACTGGAGAGATCATATTCGAGCTTTCGCGCGAAATGCTCCACAGAAAAAAGATAAACGCTATACCGCGTGAGATAGATTTCTGCATTTACACGGCAATAAGCTCGGATACGGGGTGCTTCAAATACTCGAACGTCACCCCCGACACGCACCGCCGTGCCGCAAAGCTTCTTGCAAGCGGCATCGACACCGCCGAGATCAACCGCCTTCTCTTTGATTCAAAATCCCCCGAGATAGTACAGGCGGAGAAGCTCGCAATGCAGAGCCTGCGCTATTTCTGCGACGGAAAGATCTCTGTCGTTCCCTTCACCGCAAAGATGAAAAAGGACAACAATCTGCTCGATGAGCACACAGAGACTATTGTCGATATCGCGCGTTCGATCGACGGCGTAATGGTCGGCATCGCGATAAAGCAATCGGATACAAAGCCCGAGTCTTTTCGGGTTTCGCTTCGCTCCAACTGCGATATCAACGTCGCAGAGGTATGTATGAGCTTCGGCGGCGGCGGACACGTACGTGCCGCAGGCTGTACGATCATAGCGAATGATATAGAAGAGGTCATCGCCACCATCGCGGGAGCGATCGAGAAGAAGATCACGGCAGAGGGCGCATAATATGAAAAAATACGACACCGTCATATTCGACCTTGACGGCACGCTCACCGACCCCGGCGAGGGGATCACACGCTCGGTCGAATACGCGCTCGAAAAATTCGGCATCACGGTAGCCGACAGACGCGAGCTTTACAAATTCATAGGTCCGCCGCTCGTCGACTCGTTCGAGAGGTTTTATCCCCTGTCACCTGCGGAAGCGAGCCGCGCGGTCGACTACTACCGCGAAAGATACCGCGATGTCGGTCTTTTTGAAAACACTCCTTACGAAGGCATCGAAAATGTCCTCTCGGAGCTCAAAGAGAACGGGATAAAGCTCCTTGTCGCCACACTCAAACCGACCGAATTCTCGGTGCGCATACTCGAGAAATTCGGCCTTGCAAAGTATTTTGACGCTGTTGCCGGCGCGGTAATGGACAACCACACCAAAGAGACAAAAGCGGACATAATAGCAAAGGCCGCAAAAATGTCGAACGCAGACCTCTCGCAAGCCGTTATGATAGGCGACCGGCACCACGATATGGAAGGTGCAAAGGAATACGGCATCGACTCGATAGGCGTTCTCTGGGGCTACGGCAGTAAGGAAGAGCTTACCGACAGCGGCGCATCATACATAGCAAAGACACCGAAGGATATACTCAAAATAGTAATATAAAGTACCGAAAAAATCGGTACTTTTTTATTTTTAACAAAACTTAAACATTTTTCAAAAATATCAAAAACAAAAGCTCGGTATAATTACACCGTAAAATAAAACAAGACGAAAGAGGTAACACACAATGAACAGAAACGATAAAGATTTTCTCGTACAGAAGATACGCACAGAATACACAGAAAAAAAGCACACCGAGCTTGATGCGCTCCGCGAGCTCGACGCAAAGGTAAAGCGTCCCGTAAACACATTCGCATACACATTCGGCAGCGTTTCAGCTATCGTTATGGGCGCAGGTATGAGCCTTGTTATGACAGACATCGGCGCGGCCATCGGACTTACAAGTGCTCTTGTTCCCGGCGTAGCAATAGGGGTTATAGGACTCGGTATGGCACTTCTCACATATCCGATGTATAAAAAGATGCTCGCATCCCGCAAGAAAAAGTACGCCGCCGAGATAATAGCTCTGAGCGATAAAATAATGAATAATTAAAGGAGAAAAGCAATGGGAGATTTTTTCAAAAAAGCATTTAATGACATGAAGGAAAGTGCGAAAGCACAGCACGAGGTCGACAAGGCAAACTTTGAAGCCGTAAAAGCCGAGTCCAAGGCGCAGTGGGAAGAAGCCAAAGCAATAGGTGACCCCGAAAGAAGAAAAGCCGCAATGCAAGCCGAGCGCGACGAACAGATAAAGGCTGCCAAAGAGCGTACGGAAAAAGCAAACGCAAAAATAAACGAGCTTAAAAAATAAAGCCTGCGGGCTTTATTTTTTTGCAAATGTTATTCCATAAACAAAACTTTAACATTTTCGTGGTATAATATAAATATAAAATACGGAGGTGCGGCAATGTTTAAGATTTTGGTCGTAGAAGATGATAGGGATCTCAATCGTGCAGTGTGCTCTTTTCTTAGTCACAGCGGATATGAGGCGAGCGGAGCGTTAAACGCCGCACAGGCGTACGACGCGCTCTACGAGGATATGTTTGACCTTATCGTATCGGATATAATGATGCCCGATATCGACGGGTTTGAATTTGCAAAAAACGTGCGCGAGATGAACGAAAACATCCCGATCCTCTTTATGACCGCACGCGATGATATCGCATCAAAACAGCGCGGTTTTCGCATCGGTGTCGACGATTATATGGTAAAGCCCATCGACCTCGACGAGCTCTTTTTGCGCATCGGAGCTCTTCTTCGCCGCGCAAAGATAGCATCCTCAAAAAAGCTCGAGATAGGCGCTTTTACGATGGATGCCGACGAGCACACCGCAACGCTGGAAGACGAAGAGATACCGCTCACCGCGCGTGAGTTCAACATTCTCTTCAAGCTCCTCTCATACCCCAAAAAGACATTTACACGCGCACAGCTGATGGACGAATTCTGGGACGCAGATTCCGAGACAGCCCCCCGTGCGGTCGACGTATATATGACCAAACTTCGCCAAAAGCTCTCCGAGTGTAATGATTTTGAGATCGTGACCGTCCACGGACTCGGCTATAAGGTAGTAATAAAATGAAAAAAGAAAACAAACTTGAGCGTCTCGGCTCGCTTGTCACCCACTATCTTGTGTTTTTCGCGGTGGTGGCATTTGTCATCACCTGCTGTCTTATGCTTTTTGTATCGACCCTCTCGAGTTCGCTCGGCATTGAATTCACCAGAGAAAACATCGGAGATGCGGCAAAGCTTACTTTTATCAACGTGCTTTTTTTCAGCGCACTTTTCACCGCCATAGATATCTTGCGCAGAAGGTTTACCATCGCAAGACAGATAAAGATCATTACCGACGCTGCGACAAGAATAATGCAGGGCGACTTTTCGGTACGCATCCCGCCCGCTGTGAAATTCCTTGACGAGGGCGCGTTTCAGCCGATCATTGACTGTTTTAACGATATGGCGCGCGAGCTCTCGGGCACCGAAACTCTTCGCACCGATTTTATAGCAAACGTCTCGCACGAGCTAAAGACACCGCTTGCCGTTATGCAAAACTACGCAACTATGCTCGGCTCCCCCACGGTAAGCGAGAGCGAGAGAGCCGAATACTCCCGCGCTATCACCGATGCGTGCGGCCGCCTCTCAGCGCTTATTACGAACATCCTAAAGCTGAACAAACTTGAAAACCAACAGATATTCCCCGCCGCGCGCGAATACGATCTCTCCGAACAGCTCTGCCTGTGCCTTTTGCAGTTTGAGAGCGAATGGGAAAAGAAGAATATCGAGATCGAGACCGACATCGAAGATGGCGTGCGAATACACGCCGACGAAGAACTGCTCTCTCTTGTATGGAACAATCTTCTCTCCAACGCCTTCAAATTCACACCCGACGGCGGTAAGGTATCGCTCAAGCTTTCGCAGACCGAGCATCACGTAAGTGTCATCGTCGCAGACACGGGATGCGGAATGTCACGCGAGGTCGGCGCGCACATATTTGAAAAATTCTATCAGGCGGACTCCTCACGCGCCTCGCAGGGCAACGGACTCGGACTCGCTCTCGTACGCCGCGTCATCGACATAATGAACGCAAGAATATCTGTCGCAAGCGAGCTCGGCCGCGGAACCACCTTCACCGTAAGGATAAAGAAGTAAGATATGGACCCTAAAACTCTTTTGAAAAAAATTTTATATCCGCCTGCGTGGCTTATCATATTTCTCGTACCCGTGTGCACCGCCGCGCTCGTATTTGTCTTTGTGCGCGGTCTCGACACTTCCCCGCTTGCTTATGCGGTGTATGTGCTCTCCTTTTACACGCTCTCGGTCTTTTGCGTTGCGCTCGTTCCAAAACTGCCCCGGCTGTGGAAAAGTGCCAAAGAAAAGATCTATGCAAACAAATTCGGAAACAGATATTTTACCGATGCCGCATTTAAAACGCACGTTTCGCTCTGGCGTTCGCTTGCCATAAACACGCTCTACGCGGGGATAAACCTGCTGTCCTATTTTCTCTATGATTCAGCGTGGTTTTCGATTCTTGCCCTGTATTATATGATACTTGCCGTAATGCGTTTCCTTTTGCTTCGCTTTATGGGCAAGGTCGGTATCGGATATGATATCGTGCGCGAATACCGCCGCGCGCGTCTTTGCGGTATAATTCTGCTTGCTGTAAATCTCACACTCTCGGGCGCGGTGCTTATGATGCTCTATCAGAACAAGGGCTACGAATACCACGGAATTATGATATACGTTATGGCAATGTACACCTTCTATATCACCGTCCACTCGATAGTTTCGATAGTAAAATACAGACGTCACGGAAGCCCTGTGATGAGCGCGGCAAAGATCATCAGCCTCTCGGCGGCGCTCGTATCGATGCTCTCGCTTGAAACGGCGATGCACTCCGAATTCGGCGCCGAAACCACACCGGGATTCAGACAGATAATGATCGCCTCGACAGGCGCAGGTGTGAGTGCCGTCGTCATCACCCTCTCGGTCTATATGATAGTCAAAGCTACAAAAGAAATAAAGTCACGCAAAGGAAAACGAAATGGATAACAAAGAAAGATTCAATTATACTTACTCCGCGAAGGAGCAGAGGGAAATAGAAAATATAAGAAAGAAATATGTCCCGCGCGAAGAGGATAAAATGGAGACACTCTTTCGCCTTGACCGCGAGGTCACAAGACGCGCCACCGTATGGGCGCTGTCCATCGGCATCATAGGAACACTGATAATGGGCACAGGTATGTGCCTTGTTATGGTGTGGGAAATGTTCGCGATAGGTATCGCCGTCGGCGTCATCGGAATAGCGCTTGCCGCGCTCGCTCATCCGATATACAAAAAGATCATAAAAAAAGAGCGCGACCGTATCGCGCCCGAGATAATAAGGCTCACCGACGAGCTTTTAAAGTAAAAAATTCCTCCCGTTTGGGAGGAATTTTGTTTTATCTGTTGTTAATAAGCTTTGTGAGCTCAACGGGCTCAACGATCACGCCGTCACGGTAAACTCTCATATTACCCGAAGCGATCTCGTCGATAAGAACTACCTCGCCGTTGTTGTAACCGAACTCAAACTTGATATCCCAAAGGTCAAGGCCGATGGTCTTGAGGTCGTCAG
>CAYZHW010000035.1:0-12998 GCA_964478105.1 uncultured Lachnospiraceae bacterium
GTGATTCTTATTCTTGAGCTTTGCGTCAAGAGCCATACCTGCAGCAACGGGAAGTCCGTGGCCGAGGGAGCCCGTCGAAAACTCAACGCCGGGAACGTGGTGGCTGATATGTCCCATAAGCTTACCGTCATCGCGGTAGTATGTCATAAGCCACTCGCGAGGGAAGTAACCCTGCTGGCAGAGTGCGCTGTAAACTGCAGCACCTGCGTGACCCTTACTGAGGATAAATCTGTCGCGGTTGGGATCCTTCGGGTTCTCCTTGGATACATTAAGCACACCGTTGTAAAGTGTGGTAATGATCTCAGCCATAGAAAGCATACTTCCTACGTGGCCCGAGTGTCCGTTGTTTGTCATTCTGATACAATCTTCGCGGAGCTGGCAAGCAAAATCCGCAAGCTGTTCAAGTCTTTTCTGTTCCATAAAAGTATCACCTTTCATTTTATTTATATTTTATTTATATTTTTGTATTTACATCTTGTTTACGTTACCGTTGATCGTGATACCGCCGTCTGCGGGAATGATAGCACCGTTGATATACGCACCCTCATCGGAAGCAAGGAAGCACGCGAGGTTTGCGACCTCTTCGGGCTTGCCCCAACGGCAGCTGGGTGTGATCTGACGAATGAAGAAATCATTGTCAAAATCAGGGTCTGAGAGGTTGCTCTCTTTGACCATTGCAGTCTGGATAGCAGCGGGAGCGATGCAGTTTGTACGGATGCCGTACTTACCGCACTCAACAGCCATAGCACGTGTAAGCGATACAGTGCCGCCCTTTGTAGCAGTATAAGCTGCGCATCCGGGAACACCGACAACACCTGCAGACGATGCTGTGTTGATGATAGCGCCGCCCTTTTTCTTCATAAGAGCAATAGCAGCCTTGGAGCAAAGGAATACGCTGTCAAGGTTGATAGCAAGCACCTTTCTCCATATATCAAGAGAGAGATCCTCGAGGTTTGTGTCTCTTCCGCCGAGGAATACCGATGCGTTGTTATAGAGCGCGTCGAGAGTGCCGAAGGTCTCTTTGATCTGCGCGAAAGCGGCGTTTACCGATTCCTCGCTCGACACGTCGGTCTTGATGAACATAGCCTCGCCGCCTGCAGCCTTGATCTCGGCCTCGGTCTCGCGTCCGCCCTGCTCGTTGAGCTCAAGGATAACTACCTTAGCTCCGTTCTTGGCAAAAACATTGGATGCGACTCTGCCTATGCCTCCGCCGCCGCCCGTTATTGCAACAACTTTTCCTGTAAGATTCATTTTGATCCCCTTTCTTCGGGAAAACGTTTCTCTCGTTTCCCCAAAAAGTTCCCGCAATTTATGTGGGAATTTTTTGAAAAATATATTTATTTTTTATTTTTGTCAATTGTGTTCAAGTATGTATTCGTTGCCGTAGTCGAATTTGAATTCATCTATACGCGACGGAACAAACAGCTGCGGGGTAACGTAGATGTTGCCCGTAAAAGCACCCTCGTGCGAGTTGTAGCTCATCATATTAACTATATAGTCGTATGATTTTCTCATTGCAAGGCGTCCGACGACCTTCTGATTCTGGAAAATAGTCGCCGATACATATCCGCGGGAGACTGCGTCTCTCACTTCGTCGTAAATATCGGTAGCAACGATGGTCGGGCGCTTAGACGCATCAAAACGCTCAAGATGGCTCACGATAGGATCTATGACAGCCGTAGCAACATAGATGCCCTTTACGTTCGGCAGGTTACCGGACATATCCGAGATGCACCTGCGCACCGTATTTATATTATCAAAGGTCTCATAGACGACCACATCGGAAAAACCGAGTTCTTTTGCGCGTTCCTTAAACGCGTCGACCTTCTCTCTGTGAGACGCAAGACGCAATGCACCGACAAAGACCGCCGCGGCCGAACCTTTGGGAGCGGTCATAGCAAGCATATCTGCCGCCATATACGCGGATATCTTAGAGTTAAGGAGCACCGAGCAAACGCTGGGCAACTCTTCACAGCTGTCTCCGATAACAAATATCGGAGTCTTTCTCTGCTTTGCCAGAGCTATCACGGATTCCGGGACCTCAAAAAGTGACGGGCAGTAGGCTATTACGTCCACACCCTCATCGTAAAGCGACAAAAATGCCTGCTCTATCTCGGCGGGATGGCTTATGTGCCTGAATATCCCCTGCACCTTTTGCTGTGCAAGCTTGCCGAGCTCCATACGCATACCGTCTTCTATACTTCCGTAATACTGTTGCCAGAGCGAAGGGATGACCACGCCGATCTTGATGACACCGCGCGACAAAGCCTGTGCGATATGATTGACCTCATATCCCATCTCCTTTGCCGTTGCAACGATCTCCGCACGTCTTTTCTCGCTGACACCCGATTTTCCGGTGAGCGCTTTGTTTATCGTGCTGAGCGAAACGTTCATCTTTTCGGCTATATCTTTTACCGTAACTCTTCTGCCGTCTTTCAAATCTTCCCTCTATTCTTTTGCTTTTGCAAAGAAACGTTTTCTCAAAAGAATTATATCATTTTATCCCTTTTTTGTCAACATAAAAAAGAAAAAAATCAAAATGATTTTATCTGGATATTGACAAATTCCGTTTTTAGGAATAAAATACCAATATAGAACATTTTTTGTAAAACTTTATTTCACAAGGAGGTCTGTAATGATATCCTCGAAAATTCAAAAAAGCTACGAAAAGTTGACTGCGGCAGAACGAAAAGCTGCATCCTATATTCTCGCATCCCCCGAAGCCATCCCGTCTATGACGGTACAGGAATTTTCCAAAAAATGCGGGATATCCCCTTCCGCCGCAGTGCGTTTCTGCAAAGCGATCGGAGTCGGCGGTTTCGCGGAACTCAAGATCGAGCTTGCAATGGAGCTCGGCGAAAAGAAAGACGACGAACGACTGCCTGCGTTTGAGCGCACCGACGGTTGCGAGCGCGTTGTGCAAAAGGTCTTTGCCTCCGGTATGCAGACCTTGCGCGAGACGCTGAATATGATAGACATTGAAGAAATGAAAAAGGTCGCGGCGCTGGTAAAGAACGCATCACGTATATTTGTATTCGGTATAGGCACGTCCTCGGTCATAGCATCCGACGCACAGTACAGACTCTCTCAGCTCGGGATATGGGCGACCGCGTGCACCGATATCCTTCTTATGAACGTTACTGCGGCAAACCTCACCAAAAACGACATTGTCATCGCAATATCTCACAGCGGACGTACAAAAGCGGTAGTTGATGCGGTAAAGGCGGCCAAGCGTTCAAAAGCAACGACGATCGCGATAACCAGCTTCAAGGAAAGCATCCTGTCAAAGCTATGCGACCACACTTTCACTGTTGCCTCGGATGAAGAGAATTACCCCGTAGAAGCGGTCTCTGCCCGAGTGGCGCACATCTGCCTTCTTGACGCGCTCACGATGGTTATCGCAACAAACGATTTTGAAAGCTTTGCAAAACACATAAAAGCAAGAAATAAGATTCTTGAAAATATAAGATACTAAGGCAAAATAACTTCCGACCCGGTTCTGCATTTTTGCCGCCGAAAAAAGGCGGCAATTTGTTTTGTCAAAACCGGTCGCAGATTCCGATGAAAGGATGCTTTTGCACTGCAAAAGCTATTGTACAGATATGGCTGTTTTTCTCCCCACCCTCTCACAGATGGCAAACCTGCTGATCTACATTATTATAGGTTACATACTCTCACACGCAAAGATAGTTCCGAATAACAGCGAGGGAGTACTCTCCAATCTTGAAAACAACGTTTTCGTCCCTGCACTTGTTCTTAATACTTTTATGAACAACTTTACGCTCGCAAAAATAGGCGAATCGGGCAAATTTCTGCTTGCGGGTCTTATCCTCGTGCTGATATCAATACCTGTTGCCATAGGTCTGTCGCGTGTTTGCACAAAAGACGACTATCTGCGAAAGATCTACACCTACGGACTCACCTTCTCCAATTTCGGATTTATGGGCAACGCAGTAGTATCGGCGCTCTTCCCCGATGTATTTATGAACTACCTCATCTTTGTACTCCCCTTCTGGTTCTTTATCTATGTCTGGGCAGTACCCGCACTTCTCATCCCCACAAAAGGCGGAAAGAACTCCTTTGTATCAAACCTGAAAAAACTTATCAACCCGATGTTCATCGCTATGTTTATCGGAATGCTCCTCGGACTTCTCGACATTCACATTCCGAAGTTTGTAGGCAGCGCAGTCGATTCACTCGGTGCTTGTATGTCGCCCCTTGCAATGATCCTCACCGGTATGACCATCGCAAAGATCGATCTTAAGGCTACATTCAAAAATGTTTCCATCTATGTTGTATCGCTTTTGCGTCTGGTCGCGATCCCTCTCGTCGGTATCGCGGTACTTGCAGTCTTCCCGATCTCGGCACCCGGTATCGCGCTCTGCATAATCTGCGAGCTTGCGATGCCGCTCGGACTCAACACCATCGTTGTTCCCGCGGCATACGGAAAGGACACATCTGTCGCGGCAGGGCTTGCTCTTATCTCGCACCTGCTCTCGTGCATAACGATCCCGATAATATTTATGCTGTTTGATGTTTTTGTAAAATGAAAGTAAGAGGAAGTTTTGAAAACTTCCTCTTGTTTTGTTTTACGATATATTGTATAATTGCATTAAATAAAAGGAGATGAAATATATGGAAATGGTACTTATCACCGCGCTCGGTGTCGGCGGGGCTACCCTTGTCGGATCGATCATCGGCTTTATGTTTAAAAAGATATCGCACAAATTCTCGGATATCATCCTCGCCTTTGCCGCGGGAGTAATGCTGGCGGCGGCTGTGCTCGGACTTATCCTTCCCTCTCTCGAATACGGCGGAAAGTACGGCCTGCTCATAACGGTCGCAGGCATTTTTACAGGCGCGCTTGCACTCAACCTCATAGACAAATTCGTACCCCATCTTCACAAAATGGTTGGTCCCGACATTGAAGACCACAAAAACACGAACTTAAGCAAGGTCCTGCTTTTCGTTATGGCTATCGCCATCCACAACCTTCCCGAGGGGATCGCCGCAGGCGTGGGATTCGGCTCGGGAGACACCTCGCAGGCATTTATGATCGCAGGCGGTATCGCGCTCCAGAATATCCCCGAGGGAATGGTTATAATCTCTCCGATGCTTGCCGCAGGTGTATCCCCTAAAAAGACCTTTGCCGTAGCGTCACTCACGGGCGTCGTTGAGGTGATCGGTACGCTTATCGGATACTTCGCGGTGTCGCTCTCGCAAGCTATTCTCCCCTTCGCACTTGCCTTTGCGGGCGGCACGATGCTCTACGTCATAAGCGACGAGATGATCCCCGAGACCCACGCGCACGGAAGCGAACGCGCAGCTACATATTCCCTTCTCGTCGGTTTTTGCGTAATGCTCGTCACAGACGTATTATTAGGTTAAGGAGAAACAGAAAATGAAATTCCATCACATTTCGCTTCGCGTACGCGATTTTGACAGATCACTTAAATTCTACACCGAGCTTGCAGGGCTCACCGTAACAAAGCACATCACCCCTCCCGGCGCAAATGTCGCATATCTTGCAAACGTCGAGGGCGAGACCGAAGTCGAGCTTATCGCCATACCGGAGGGTCAATGCTTTGAGGGCAAGGGAATGTTCCTTTGCTTTGCGACCGACAAGCTTGAAGCGGCACACAAAAAAGCGGTCGACGGCGGTTGGAATCCGTCCGACATACGAAACCCCGAGCCCGATGCGAAATATTTCTACGTCTATGACCCCGACGGCGTTTCGATCCAGTTCAGATATTACAAAGAATAAATACGACGGCGTTGTACTTCTTGCACAACGCCGTTTGTTATTTTTGCAACTTTTGCACAAGTTTTTTGTGATATTCTGTTTATTTTACCACTTGTTTTATTTTGTAAACAGTGATACAATAGATTCGATTTTGGATTTTTTATAATATGGAGGTTAAAAGAAAAATGGAAATTCTGTACAAGAATCTACTTGAGTTTTCATGGCAGCAGATAGTGATGATCCTTATTGGATGTCTTCTCATCTATCTTGCTATCAAAAAGGAAATGGAACCTACCCTTCTTCTCCCGATGGGATTCGGTACCATCCTTGTAAACATCCCTTTCTCCGATGCCCTTGCAGGTCCTATCAAGGAGCTCTATGAGGCGGGTATCGCAAACGAGCTCTTCCCGCTCTTGCTCTTTATCGGTATCGGTGCTATGATCGACTTCGGTCCGCTTCTCACCAACCCCAAGCTTATGCTTTTCGGTGCGGCGGCGCAGTTCGGTATCTTCTTCACGCTCTGTATGGCGCGTATGTTCTTCCCCGAGCTCGATGCGGCGTCCATCGCTATCATCGGTGCGGCTGACGGCCCCACGTCCATTGCCGTCGCAAACACACTCGGCTCTACATATGTCGGTGCTATCACGGTCGCGGCTTACTCGTATATGGCTCTCGTGCCGATCATCCAGCCGCCCGTTATCAAGCTTCTTACAACAAAGAAGGAGCGCCTTATCCGTATGCCCTATGAACAGAAATCGGTATCCAAGCTCACAAGAATTATGTTCCCGATCGTTATTACGATAGTTGTTTCCGCTGTCGTTCCTCAGGCAACGGCCCTTATCGGTTTCCTTATGTTCGGTAACCTTATCCGTGAGTGCGGTGTGCTCGATTCTCTCTCCGAGACAGCACAGAAGGTGCTCGCAAATCTTATTACGATCTTCCTTGGAATCTCGGTCGCATTCAATATGACAGCGGCACAGTTTTTAAAGATAGACACACTTCTCATCCTCGGACTCGGACTTATCGCGTTTGTCGTCGACACAGCAGGCGGTGTACTCTTTGCTAAGTTCCTCAACCTCTTCTCTAAGAAGAAGATCAACCCTATGATCGGTGCGGCGGGTATCTCTGCATTCCCGATGTCGGGTCGTATCGTCCACAAGATGGGACTTAAGGAAGATCCCCAGAACTTCCTTCTTATGCACTCTATCGGTGTCAACGTTTCGGGACAGATCGCGTCTGTCATCGCAGGCGGTATCATCCTCAACTTCTTCGCGAAATAAGGAGGTAATGAAATGTTTAACTTTTTAACAAACACAGCCCCCAAGATCGAATTCAACCCCGGAAAATTCGTCGATATGCTCCCCTATATGGGAATCGGAATGCTCGTGATATTCGTCATCATCGGCGTTATCATTCTTTCGACCTTGGCAATAAACAAGATCTTTTCGAAAAAGAAATAAGCAAAAAAGCCGCTCGGATGAGCGGCTTTTCTTATATCTCGCCTTTCTTTTTCATATGCTCGAGCAGTGCCTCGCACCCCTCTTTTATCTCGTCGTAGGTGCGCTCGAAATTACCGCCGTACCACGGGTCGTCGATGTCCCCGGGATGCGAGGTGAAATCGAGCAGACGGCAGACCTTGTTTTCGTCATCTTCACCGATTATACGAAGGAGTCGGGGCATATTGTATTGTTCCATTACGATAATGTAATCGAACGTCTCATAATCGGCTCTCGTGATCCTTCTTGCCCTGTGTCCCGCGTGAGGAATTCCGTGACGGCGCAGGACTGCATCTGCAGGCGGATATATAGGATTTCCTATTTCTTCGCTCGAGACCGCCATACTTTCTGTATGAATATCATATTCCTTTGTCATATCCTTGAAAATAAATTCCGCCATAGGCGAACGGCATATATTTCCGTGGCAGAGAAAAAGCACTTTTTTCATTTGCATCTCCTAAAAATCGCATTGCTTATTGAATTAATTATATTGTTTATGCGCCAAAATGTCAATTTATTTATTGACTTTGGATAACACTTTTTATATAATGGACTTAAACTAAAACCTTTTTGGAGGCCTCTATGATAAAACTTAATTTTAACGTGGATAAAGCTTTTGACACCGGCATCGCGCGTGTGCAAAATATCCTCGGTTTCGAGATAGGCGACGGCATATCGGTCAACGCTGTGAAATCGGATAAGATCGGCGTAACGCTCTCGGACAAAAAAGCTACGATATATTACAATAAGAAACACATTTTCTTCAGAGAGCTCCGAGTACTCTGTGAAAATGCGGCAAAGCGCGATTGCTTTGAGATATTTGAGGACACGCATTTTGAAACTGTCGCGGCAATGATCGATGTCTCGCGCCGCGAGGTGTTATCGCTTGACGGAGCTAAAAAGATGCTCGACCACCTTGTCCTTATGGGTTACGGCCTGGCAATGCTCTACACCGAAGACCTTGTTGAGCTTGAGGGACGCCCTTTCTTCGGCTATATGCGCGGAAAATACTCTGTCGAAGACCTGCGTACGCTTGACGACTACGCATATGAATACGGAATTGAGATGATCCCCTGCATCGAGTGCTACGGACATATGAAGAGATATCTGCATTGGTCGGAGGCAAGGGATCTGAGAGACACCGGGGAAGTACTTCTTGCAAGAAGCGACAAGACCTTTGAATTTCTCGAAGAACTAATTTCGACCGTCTCGTCTGCGTTCCGCTCAAAGCGTATACACATCGGAATGGACGAGGCAAACGATATGGGGCGCGGAAAGTTCCTCGATAAAAACGGCTATGTACCGCCCTTTGATATCTTCAACGAATATATGGAGCGCCTTATCGGTATCACGAACAAGTACGGGCTTACACCCATGATGTGGAGCGATATGTACTTCCGCATAAGCTCCGCGACCGATTCCTATTACGACACAGAAGCGGTCGTACCCGACGAGGTCATAGCAAAGATACCCGAGGGCGTCGAGCTTGTTTTCTGGCACTACGGCGACGAGCCGAAGTGCGACGACAAAATGCTCGAGAATCACGCCAAGCTGGGAAAACACATTATCTTTGCGGGCGGAATGTGGAGCTGGATAGGACACTTTCCCGAGAACAGATTCTCGTTTGAATCGAGCAAATTCTCGCTTGAAGCCTGCCGCCGACACGGAGTACGCGAAGCAATAGCGACTCTTTGGCTAAACGACGCCGACACCGACTTTTTCACGTGTCTTTTAGCGCTCTCGAATTTTGCGGAGCTTTGCTATGACGAAAATATCGAAACAATAAAAGATGAAAAGCTTAGCTCGGCTTTCGAGGCTTCGACCGGCGGTATCTGGGAAGCGTTTTTCACAATGGGCGACTACCAGAACGATTTTGAGACAAAGCAATTCAAAAACTTCGGCGAGCGCTTCCTTGGCAAGCATCTGTTTTACAACGATGTGCTCGAGGGACTTTACGACTCGCATCTCTATGAGCACCCGATGAGCCCCCATTATGCATCTTGCGCCAAGCAGATGGCAGAGTATACCGACGGCGGCAGATGGGATTATCTCTACCGATTTGCCGAAGGGATTTTCGACCTGCTCGCACTCAAGACCTTCGTTGCCGAAAATCTCGCCCCCGCGTATAAGAGAGGCGACCGCGAAACGCTCGCAGAGCTCTATGAGCTTCTCCCGACAATGAAGGAAAAGGCCGAGGCGGTACGAATAGCACACCGCGACGTGTGGATGCGTAACAACAAGGCGTTCGGCTGGATAAACATCGAAACGCGTTACGGCGCACTGGTCGCACGTATCGACACGGCGATATATCTTCTCGGCGCTTACCTCTCTGGCGAGATAGATGAGCTCGAAGAGCTCGCAGCAGACAGACTCCATCTTAACACAAGCGGCTACACGGGATATCTCGGTATAGCAATTCCTGCAAAAACTATATAAACCGATAATAAAAATATAGGGAGGAACTTTTTATAAAAAGTTCCTCCCCATTCCCCTCTTCAAAAATTTTCAAACTGTTTTTGGGAAGGGCTTTTTTGTATATGTTTTTATTTTCGCAAAAGTGTATCGTCTGCGTCACGCCGTCCCTCAGTAAGGGAAGGGGGACCGTTTTGCGTAAGCAAAATGGTGGATGAGTATGTTTTTATTTCATCATTTCCTTTGCGCGCTCTGCAAGCTCCTTGAATCTCTCCTCGCCTCGCACAGAATCAAACCATTTCCAGTTATAAAGATTCATCCACTTGTACACGGCTCCGCTCGATATCGCAAATACGTGTCCGTACCCGAGCCATTCTTCTCTGCCGTCGGGAAGTATGAGCGTACAAGCGCCTTTTTTCACTTTTACGCCGCCCCAGACCGTATCATCTCCGACCTCAAGCACTTCTTCGTTGGGTATCTCTATCCATCTCGGATAGTATTCGAGCGCACGTTCAAGATATTCGTATCCCTCTTCTTTGCGCCCGAGAGCAAATGCCGCCGCGCCCGCATTGAAGAGCGAGTGGGCATAGGTGCCGAGCCAAGCGCGCGGGATGTCACATCCAAGCGTTTCTATCATCTTTATGCGCCAGGTGTGCCAGGAATATCCCGTCTCGGGATGTCCCGCGTACCATTGTGCGCGGCAGAGCATATGGCAGAATATCTTAAAATTGTTCACGTTATGAAGGGCTCTGCAGCTTTCTCTGTCACCTACCGCCCAAAATTCGCGCTCACGCAGCTCGTCAAATATCGATGAATACTGGGTTGTGATTTCCTTTCGCCTTGCCCCGCATCGGTCGGAGAACATATGGAGATATCCTTCCTCATCGGCGGCAAAGGTATAGACAGCATACGCAGCATAGCCGTCGGTCAACCCTACCGCGTCATAGCGGCGCATCATCCCGTCGCACACGGGCATATATCCCGCGCCCGTGCCCTCATATCCGGTCAGCTCATACACTGCCGTTTTTGTCCTTGAGGCGATATAATTTACGACCTTGACTATTCCTATTCCATCGGCAAAATAATACTCTCTCTTGCCGTTCTTGTATCCAAGTCCCCTGCCGTATCCGCCCGAGGTGAGAGTTATCTTGATGCATCGGTCAAACACGCCCGCCGCGGTCGTGACTCTTCCGCCGTCCTCGGCCGAGATATCGGTCTTTATAACACTGCCGTAATAGAACCGTTCTTTAACGCTCTTCCCGCGCGCCGCAAAGCTCTCATCCCAAAGGCAGCCGACAGCGTCCTCAAATATGCCGTAGATATCATTATAGAGAAGCGGGACCTCGACTATTGAATCTCCGATCTCCTTCCACTCAAACGACCATTTGTGATCTCTTCCCGTGGTATAGACCTCTTTGTTTGAGCCGACCCTAATGCCCGTTTTCATAAAGAAATTCCAAAGACCGCGTTCCGCAAAATCGGGGTTATTTTCGGGATCGGTCTCGAATATACGTTTTGCCACCGAGCAGACCGCCGCCGTCCAGGTCTTTTCAAAAGATGTTTTTGCAAGCGACAGAGCGCGCTCCATCGGCCCGCTCACATCCTTCAGCTTATCGTCATCGCGCGAAAAATACTCGCTTCGTATTTGCTCCATCATATCGGTCCAGCAGTTCGCATCGTACGCGTAACGCTCTGCAAAAAAGCTGCCGCCGAGAACAGATCTTTTTCCGTCCGAGAACACCACCGAAAGTGATGTGTTATACACGGCAAACTCGGACGAGATATCCGAGACGTACTCCCATCTGTTTCCCTTTGCCATCGGTAATAGTCCCGTTCCGCCAAGTACTTCATATGAGGAAAGCAGTCTTGTCTCGGTAATTCCCCCGCATCTTTTTTCAAGTTTGACTATACCAACGCCGTCTTTGTAAAAGGTCATAAATTTCGAGTTTTTGTACTCAGTCACCCAGAGCTCACACCCCGAAAAAGTACCTGCGGGCGTGTCTACCGTCTCGTTTTTTGACACAAAGGTAAGACGCGAGTGGTCGGAGCCGATATACTCGCCTCCCTCCTCGATCCCCTTTGCCGTAAACAAGCAGTCACACATTGCGGCGCCGGTAAATATTTTTGTAATAGAGTGTTCAATATTCCAAAGGCCGCCGTAGCCGTTGCCCCATTCGCCGTCCAGATACATCGCCCTGTCTTTTGCGGTATTTAAGCCGAACGAGAACGCCTCTATATAGATTCGGTCCTTGCTTTTCTCTGCACATTCTTTAAACATCTTCTCTGCAGTATCCGCATATGCCCTTGATGCCGCATAGCATATATCGTACTCGGGCAGATAGCTCATTGCCATCCTGCAATAAGAGATGCACTCATCGCTCTCGCCAAGATAGAAGCTCCTGCTTGCGAGTCTGTAATACCTTCTGCCAAGTGCGGTCTTGTACCCCGTTCCCTCAAGCTCCGGTATCTGCACTTCCTTTATATATTCGACGTAGCGCTCTCCGTAAAACTTGTTAGCATCTTTTGAGAGGATAAAATCAATGACCTCTTCGTTTCCGCCGGCAAAAGCAGCCTCTCGTATGCGCGAGAGCATTGCATCGTTCTGCTCGCCCGGTATCCACCACCAGCCGCGAAGGAGCACGTCTGCCATAGCACTCTGTTTCTTCTCGGATTCGGGAAGTTTTTCAAGGTCTGAGAGCACATCGCGGTATGCTTCCTCAAAACCGTCTTTATTGTTTTTGGTACGCCAAAGCTTAAGCTCCTCGACCTTTTTCATAACCTTTTCGCACAAAGTATCGTCGATCTTTTCGTCCATCGCGCCAAGCCCCTTTCTTATCTTTTTTCTGCCGTCGTGGAGCTGCCACTTCACCGTTCCCTCGGGGATACCCATCTTCCGCGCGATCTCGGCGACCGAAAGATCGCTGAAATAATGAAGCTCGATCACCTCGCGCACTTTTCCCTGCAGAGACGATATGCTCTCGTGAAGCTGCTCACGCTCCTCGCAGGCTATATACGCATATTCGGGATCATTATCCACAGCATCGCACATCGAGTTTTCGATCACGTCAAGGCTCATATATGCGCGGTAACGCCTGACCGTGTTTTTAGCACAGTTTTTGGCTATACGGCAGACCCACGCGCCGAACTTGTCACGCTCGCGAAGAAGGGCAAGCTTCATCCAAGCCGTAACAAAAGCGTCCTGCGCCGCATCCTCGGAGAGATAACGGCTTCGCAGAACAGAATATGCGGCGGCCTTCACCGCTCTTTCATAACGCGACACGAGCACCTCATATGCTCTCTGCTCTCCCGCAAGAGTAAGCAGTACCAATGTTTCGTCATTTTGATCC
>CAYZHW010000036.1:0-12736 GCA_964478105.1 uncultured Lachnospiraceae bacterium
AAACGATATGAGATTCTCGGACGAGAAGATCGAGTCTGCAAGAAACTTCGCAAACAAGCTCTGGAACGCATCGAGATTCGTTCTTATGAACCTTGATGTCGAGAAGATAGAGCTCCCTGCACCCGAAAAGATGGCACTTGAGGACAAGTGGATACTCTCAAAATTAAGTGCCCTCTCCGAGAGCGTTACAAGCTCGCTTGACAAGTACGAGATCGGCGTTGCACTCGGCAACCTCTACGACTTCATTTGGGATGTATTCTGTGACTGGTACATTGAGCTCGTTAAGCCCAGACTTTTTGAAAAAGGCACTGAGACAAACGTTGTGGCTCAGAACACCATCGCATACGTGCTCACAGAAACGCTCAAGCTCTTGCATCCTTTTATGCCCTTCATTACAGAAGAAATATACCAGTCTTTGCCCCACGAATGTGAAAGCATTATGATAAGCGAATATCCCAAGGCTAACGCTTCGTTCTCCTTCCCTTCCGAAGAGGAAGATATGACTCGCATTATCGATGCGATCAGAGCGATCCGCGTACGCCGCAACGAGATGAACATCGCACCGTCGCGCAAAGCAAAGGTCTACATCGTAACAAGCCACAAAGATACATTCACACCCGCGACAGAGGTGCTCTTCCAGCGTCTTGCTTCTGCATCCGAGCTTCATCTTGCCGATGCATACGAATCTGACGACGCTATTCAGATCGTTACCGATTCCGCAAACATCTATATTCCTCTGTCCGATGTCATCGACCGCGACAAAGAGATCGCACGCCTTTCTTCCGAGCTTAAAAAGCTCGACGGCGAGATAGAGAGGATCGAGAAGAAGCTCGCAAATGAAGGCTTCGTATCGAAGGCTCCTGCCGCTGTTATCGAGGGCGAGCGCGAGAAGCTGGCAAAATACACCGCGACCAAGGCGGGAGTAGTTGCCGCTCTTGAAAAGATGCAGTAATCGAATATTTTAAGGGATAGCCGCTTTTCATAACCTAAATAAACATTTTTATTTACGGAGGTCACCATGAAAAACCTGAAAAAGCTATCCCTTATTCTTTTACTTGCTGCAGCAATTCTTCTTTCGGCTTGCTCGGCATCCGGCAACTTCGCCGCAAACGACTCGCTCAAAAGCGAATCTTTGACGGATTATATGGAAGGTACGCCAAGCGAGAAGGATTACAGCACCGCGCCCGAATCGGGTATGAATACCGACACGAGCGTGCTTGCAGACCGAAAGATAGTAAAGACAGTAACACTTACAGCCGAAACAAAAGCTTTTGACGAAGCAACGGCTCACATAAGGGAGAGCGTCGCGGCACTCGGCGGATATATCGAGGCGTCGAATATCAAGGGCAACAGTATCTACAACCAGAGCGGTATAGTTCGCCGCACGGCATCCTTTACGCTCCGTATCCCTGCCGACAAGCTCGACGAGTATGTAGCAGATGTCAAGGGGCGTGTGAACATCGTCTCCCAGAGAGAGAATATCGATGATATTACCGATAGCTATTTCGACGTTGATGCAAGATTGAATTCGCTCAAGATAGAGGAAGAAAGATTGCTTGAAATGCTCGAAGAATCTAATGATCTCGAGTACCTCATTCGTTTAAACGAGCGTCTTGCCGAGGTCAGATACGACATAGAGAGCTACACCTCGACCATACGCCGTTATGACAATATGGTCTCCTACTCTACGGTAAACATCACGCTTGAAGAGGTTATCGATTACACCGTTGTCACCGACACTCCCAAGACATTCGGTGAACGGCTCGGCATTGCCTTTACCGAAAGCTGGCACAACTTTGTTACCGGCCTTAGCGACTTCGCAATAGAACTTGTATACGCTGCCCCCGCACTGATACTCCTTGCGATAATAACGGTTATCATAGTTATCGTAGTAAAGAAAGTAATCAAAAAGGTAAAAAAGTCGATGCTCGATGAGCAAAACAAAAACCGTGAATAAGATCTAAAGCACGATCCCCCGATCTCTCGGGGGATTGATTTTTTTGATTGTTTGAGATATAATATTTTGAAATATAATATATTATATTAAATTCAGGAGTACAAGGTATGAAATTACAATACGTTGCGACCTGTCTTTTCGGGCTTGAGAAATTCTTGGGCGAAGAGATAGATGCGCTTGGATACAAAAGAATAGAGACAATGGACGGCCGCGTCACCTTTGAGGGAGACATTTCTGCCGTCGCACGTGCGAACATAAATCTGCGCTTTGCAGAGAGGGTATACATCAAGCTCGGAAGCTTTGAGGCAACGAGCTTTGCCGAGCTTTTTGACGGAGTAAGCGCACTGCCGTGGGAGAATTTCATCGGACGTGAAGATACTTTCCCTGTCAAGGGACACGCGATCAAAAGCACGCTCTACTCTGTCCCCGACTGCCAGAGCATAATAAAAAAAGCCGTGGTAAAACGGCTTGGTGAAAAATACGGTATATCTTGGTTTGCCGAGACAGGTGTGAAATATCAGATAGAGTTCTTTATCTTCAAGGACGTAGCTACACTTATGATAGACACCTCGGGAGAAGCGCTCCACAAACGCGGATACCGCCCCGTATCGGGTGCGGCGCCGCTTCGTGAAACGCTTGCGGCGGCACTTGCAAAGACATCCCGTCCGCGTGAAGACGTACTCATATGGGATCCTTTTTGCGGCTCCGGCACTATTGCGATAGAAGCCGCGATGATGATGAAAAACATCGCTCCGGGTGCCAAACGTTCATTCGCCGCCGAAACATTCCCGCAGATATCGTCAGACATATGGGAAAGCGCGCGAAAAGAAGCTGAAAACAACATCAACTTCGATACAAAATTCGAAGCATACGCTTCCGATATCGACGACGAGTGCCTCGCTATCGCCAAAGATAATGCCGAGCGCGCGGGTGTTTCGGATATGATAAAGTTCTTCAACAAAGACGCCCTCACCCTTGAGCCTGTCGAGCGACGCGGCACCATAGTCTGCAATCCGCCCTACGGTGAAAGACTGATGACTCCCGCAGAGGTTGAAAAACTCTATCGCGAAATGGGCAAGGTATTCTCTGCCCTTTCACCTTGGCAGATATATATTCTTACTTCGTATGAGAATTTTGAGCGTGTATACGGCAGACGGGCAGATAAGGTGCGCAAGCTATACAACGGTATGCTCCCCTGCAACCTATATCAATACTTCAAACCCCAAAACAGATAAAAAATCGGCTATCATATCGATAGCCGATTTTTTTGATTTCAACCGACAGGATAAAATACCGTCCAACCTTCGCCGTCGGGATCCGAAGGCTTTTTCAAGTGTTAAAAGATCCCGCTGAAAACAGCGGGATCAAAACAATATCAATATCCGTACTGGGCAAGGATCTCTTCAAGTCCCTCCATACCGCCGAGCGACTCAAGCACCTCGGGAGTAAGATACTGACCGAATTCTTCGGCTTCACCGAGCATTATAGCTACATCGGGATTAATTGCTTCCTTTACGCCATCTTTACCGCCGAGATTTTCAACAACATCTGTTGTGAGCATACTGCCCACCCCCTCGGCACCGCCGAGATTTTCGACAACTTCGGGAGTAAGGATCTCACCGACGCCTTGTGCTCCGCCGACTGCGTCAACAACTTCCTTGGTAAGGAATTCGCCGACACCCTGTGCTCCGCCGAGATTGTCGATAACATCTTTTGTAAGGAGCTGGCTTACGCCCTCTGTTCCGCCTATGTTTTCAACGACATCCTTGGTGATGATCTGGCTTACGCCTTCTGCGCCGCCGACCGCATCAACAACGTCCTTGGTAAGGATCTGGCTCACACCTTCCGCACCGCCGACTGCGTCAATAACATCCTTGGTAAGCATCTGGCCTATAGCCTGAGGTCCGCCCATCGACTCAACAAGCTCGGGAGTGATTATCTTACCCGCGTTAAGCGCGATAAGCTTTGTAGCATATTTCTTGATGGTCTCTTCACCGCCGATAACACTGAGGTCACCGTTTGCGATCTGTGTAACCGCATCGATCACTTCGGATACGGTATTGAACTTGGGGACTACGCCTTCGGTCTTTTCATTCAAAAGAGTCGTTGCCATATCAAAAGCATAATCAAACGCCAACTTAGCTGCAAACACCATAGCCGCGAAAATAAGGAGTGCGACAAGGTTAAGTATGAGCATTGCGATAGCAAGAGATTTAAGGCTCTTATTTTTTACTGCAAAGGTCATTACCAGCGAAACCAAAAGTCCGATAATGGGAATAAGCATAAAAAACAGGCTTATAAGGCATATACCCACGCCCACCGAATCTTTTTTCGCAGGTTTGACCTGCATTTCTACAGTTGAATCCATTGTAAAATCTCCTTGAAGTTATGAATTTTTATACATACATATGCACTATTATATCACACATATATTTTTTGTCAATAGCAAAAACCAAACGCAGTGAATATCACTGCGTTTTGACTTACTTTATAATTACCGTCTCGTACTCAGCTTTATCAATTATGTGGTCAATTATCATCGGAGTCTTATCAAGCATATACTTCTCAATACTTTCATCGGGAATCATTTTCCACGGGATAACATACGTTCCGTTTATGTTTACACCTCTTGCAGAGAACTCAAAATTTTCGTCTCCCGCAAGTTTGGATTCTTTTGCATACGTATCCTTGATGTATTCGTTTAAATATTCGATATCGCCGAAGATATCTTCCAGATATACTCTGCTCGCACTGCGCAGATCGTAGGCTCCGTCATATGTCAGCGCAAGGGCTCCCGCCTGCACGTCGGTTATCTTTATCGCGGAGTTCTTCTGATCAAAAGAAGCTATCTCTGCATCCGACGAAAATGAGCAAATCACAATATGTGTATTATCTTCCGTCTCTTCGCCGGGCACAGCATCCAAGCTCTTGCTGTTTGAATTTGTGCTGTAGTAAGACGCATCCTCTGCGATATACCCTTCGGCGGCCATATTATCCGCCTCGCCTGCAAACTTCGGCAGCATATACACGCTCGCTGCGACAAAAACAAATGCCGCCGCGCACACAGTTCCAAGCCTTCTCCAAAGCACTGTTTTTCTCTTTTTATTCGAGCCTATCTTAGCCATAACCGAACCGTAAAGCTCTTCGGGAACGTCTTTCGCTGCATCGCCTAAAAGTGCGACAGTCTTTTCAAGCTTCTCAAAATCTTTCCTGCACCGTTCGCACGAAGAGAGATGAGACTCAAGAGCCGCTTTTTTTTGAGCCGACAGTTCTCCGTCGATATACTCGCCCATAAGTTCTTCGGCACAAGTACAGTTTATTTTAATTTCTTCGTTTTCCATCTGATTATTTTAACCCCAATTTGTTTCGTTCACTATGTTTGACGCCGAAGATCAAAAAAAGTTTCGTTCTTCCAAAAAAATTTTTATTTGTTTTCTTGCCCGGTTTATCCTGCTTTTGACAGTCCCCAATTCAAGCCCGAGCATAGAGGCAATATCGTCATACGAATACCCTTCAAACTCGCGCAATACTATTATCTCCCGGTGTTCATCGCCAAGAGAAGCTATAGCGCTGTGAAGTGCCGTTTCACGTTCATTTTTTTCGGCCACATCCTCCGGAGAGGTGCTCTCGTCGGTATTGACGATATCAAGCGACTTGTCCTCGCCATCATCGTCGGTCACATTAAGGGAGAGAGTTTCGCGCCGTGCGCTCTTCATAGAAAAATCAAGATATGCATTTTTGGTTATGCGGTATATCCAGGTAGAAAAGCTGCAATCCCCCCTGAAAGTGCCTATCGCACGCCAAGCTTTGATAAAGACCTCTTGCGAGATATCAAAAGCATCCTCGCGGTTCCCGGAATATTGATACGCAAGGTTGTAGACCATCTTTTCGTACTTTTTCACAAGCTCACCGAAGGCATACGTATCGCCCGATGCCGCCTGCTTCACCAATATGTCAATGTCCGAAGGCGGTTTTTTTATATTCAATTTTTCATTGTCGTTGTGAATGAAAAACATATTTCCGTCCTTGTTATATCAATTCGTGTAAAAGTGCCTCTATCTCCGAATAGCTCTCGGTGTGATTTATTCTGTCGCGCACAGCGGCGGCACCGTTCATTCCTTTGGTGTAGTAAGAAAGTTGTTTGCGAAGCTCCTTGATGCCCATTATCTCGCCCTTTACCGCAATTGATTTTTTCAGGTGAGAGAGTGCGCATTCTATTTTCTCCCCGTCACTTGGCAGTATGTAATCTTGTCCCGAAAGCTTTGCTTTTATCTCTTTAAAGATCCACGGATTACCAAGTGCTCCGCGGCCTATCATAACGCCGTCAACGCCTGTATCATTTATCATTTTCACCGCATCTTCAGCACAAAAAATGTCACCGTTTCCGTACACGGGGATCTTCAGCGCGGCTTTGACCTTTGCTATAGTCTCATATTCGGCAAAAGGAGCATACATCTGCTCTCTTGTTCTTCCGTGAACGCATACGCAAGAAGCCCCCGATGCCTCAAGCACACGTGCAAACTCGAGCGCATTTTTGTGCTCGGCATCCCAGCCAGTGCGCATCTTTACGGTAACGGGAATATCGACCGCACGCACGACAGCTTCAACGATCTTCCCCGCACGCACGGGATCTTTCATAAGTGCGCTTCCTTCGCCGTTGTTAACTATCTTCGGCATAGGACAACCCATATTAATATCAATGGCAACAGGCAGGATCTCACTTGTGCACCCTCTGTACTCACCGCGGGCGAGCATTTTCGCCGCTCTTGCCATAAACTCGGGCTCTGAGCCGAATATCTGTATCGCCGCTTTGCCTTCATCGGCGCAGATATGCGCAAGCGGCGCTGTTTTGTCACCGCCGTAGCACATTGCTTTGGCAGAGACCATCTCGGTCACAGAATAGTCGGAACCGAAATCGTGGCAGATGCCCCTGAACACTCTGTCGGTCATCCCCGCCATAGGCGCGAGCGCAATTATTTTTCTGTCATTGTTCTTAAAATCCACTTTTTCACTCTCTGTTTACTTGATTTTTTCAAGTCTTGCTTTACTTTTTTCATTTAACTTTTTAAAAATACATACCGCTATCATACCAAGCCAGCCCGTGATTATCACTCCGATAGTGAAAATGAAGACCGGATAGGTAAAAAACACAGCAAAGTCCTTTAAATAATTATCAAACGAAGGCACAGCTGCCGACGACAAGAGAAAAAGAAGCGTCGGCAATGCTACAGCAGAATACACGGGGACACAAAAAACATACACCAATCTTGCTTTTCCCCTCAGCATAAGTGCAGACGCGATCCCGTGAAGAAAAACTGTTATCGGAAAAATTATAAAGAGCAAAGCCAATCCGTTAAGATCCTGCAAAAAGAACTCGATCTGCGTAAGCAAAAACGGAAGCGATATCAAAATAAGGCTTATGATCGAATATGACGTATATTTAAGAGCAGTCTTTGACATTCTTTTCTCAACCTTTCGATAAATATACTCTTATTCTAACCGATTGCGTCAGAGATGTCAATTGACATATTGTTAAATCTTCAAAGCATTTGACTTTTTGCTGAAAATGTTATATAATTTAATGTATATTAATTTTAGGCAGAGGTCAAAATGAGCAATATATTCGATCTGTTCAAAAAAATCGAAAAAACAAGCGCCCCGTCGGAAGTCGGAACCATCACACATCTTGTAGTGGGGCTCGGGAATCCCGGGGACAAATATTTTTATACGCGCCACAACGCCGGCTTTTTGGCAATGGACTACGTTTCTCAAAAATGCGGCGCTACTGTCAACCGTTCTAAATTCAAGGCGCTGGTTGGCGAGGCGACTATCTCCGGTAAGCGCGTGCTTCTTATGAAACCGCAGACGCTAATGAATCTCTCGGGCGACGCAGTCTATGAGGCAGCGGCGTTCTATAAGATCGCACCCGAAAATATAATCGTAATGTCGGACGACGTAAACCTTGACGTAGGACGCATCCGCGTCCGCGCAAAAGGCAGCGACGGCGGACAGAAGGGGCTTCGCTCGATAATCACAAGAATGAACTCTGACGCCTTCCCCCGCATAAGATTCGGTGTGGGACAAAAGCCGCATCCAGACTATGATATGGCGGCGTGGGTGCTCGGAGAGTTCTCTGCCGAAGACAAAAAAGTCCTGTTTGACTGTTTCGAGGTCGCATACAAGGGGCTTGAAAAGCTCGTTTTGAGCGACGTCGACGGCGCTATGCAGATCTGCAACTCAAAGAAATAGTGCAAAGGAAAGAAAATGAACATTATCACCGATTGCATAAGGCTCGACAAAGAGTATAAGCAGCTTCTTGCTTCTATCGAAGAGCAACGGCGACAAAAGCCGCTGCCGATCTACGCAAGCGGGCTCACTGGCGGTGCGGCGCTCGCCTTTTTCATCTCGCTCTCGCGCGACATTAAGGCAAAATACGGCAAGGGACCGATAATTTTTGTCGGAGATGAAAAAGAGGCGGCAAAAATGCTTGCGTCCTTCAACTCCCTTGGAATGAGAGCCTTCACCTATCTGACGCGCGACCTCAATTTCTATAATATCACAGCCTCCCATGAGTATGAACATGAGAGGCTTAATGTCTTGTCCGCGATACTCGGGGGCGAATACGACGCGATCATCACAACGCCAGACGCGGCACTTCAGTATACCATTCCTCCAAGTGTGCTTGCAGACTCTTTTACAAAGATCTCGCTCGACAGTTCCTGCAATCTTGACGAGCTTTCACACTCGCTTACAAGCGCGGGATACGTACGCGTGGATATGGTAAGCGGCATAGGACAGTTTTCATTTCGCGGCGGTATCATCGACATCTATCCGCCGTACGGTACGCTGACTCTTTATGACGGCACCAAGCTTCACGGCAGCCATCCTATCAGAATAGAGCTTTTCGGAGACGACGTCGACCGAATGGGAATCTTTGATATCTTTTCGCAAAGGCTTACCGAGAGTATCACCGAAGCCATCATACCCCCTGCGCGCGAGCTTCTTTGCCCTGCGCAGACCAAATCAAAGATACGCGATGCTGTCTCTGCCCAGCTTGGAAGCACGAAAAGCAAGAGCGCCAAGGATGCTCTGAAAAGTGAGCTTGCCGCGCTTGACGGCGGACTTGATCTGAATTTCATTGACAAATACATTTCACTCGTATACCCCGGCAAAGAATGCCTGCTCGACTATTTTAAGGACAATACTGTCTCGCTTATCCGCGAATCCAACGCAGTAAACGAACGTCTCACGGCATCCGAGTGGCATATCGGACAAAATATCGAAGAACTACTTGGCGCCGGCACGATCAACGCAAAATATGCCGATTATTCGGCTGACGGCGCTGATTTTGAGAGATTTCTCGCACAGGCTCCTACAGTACACGTAAACTCCTTCTCTGCAGGAATATCGGGCTCTCGTATGGGCGGACTTTTCGGTTTCTCTGCAAAGCAGACCGTCTCTTACGCCAATAACTACTCCCTTCTTTGCGAGGATCTTGAAAACTACACTAAAAACAAATACAGAACGGTATTGCTTTGCGAGGGCGATGCAGAAGCCAAAAACATCCTGTCGATGCTCTTGAATTCGGGTTACAACGCTATTATCGCAGACGAGAGTGCGCCCGACAAATACACGCCCGAGACACTTCCCCTCTCTTGCGTACTTATTGCAAAAGGCAGCAATTTCCCGGGATTTGAGCTCCCGACGGTACGCTTTGCGATCCTTTCCACCGGCACCGACGAAAGGCGCGAAAAAAGCAGAAAATACTCAAACTCGGGCAAGCGAAGAAAAAGATCGAACGACGAGCAAAAGATACTTTCATACGCCGATCTCGAAGTGGGCGATTATGTAGTCCACGTCTCCTACGGTATCGGACAGTATATGGGCATCGAAAAACTCACGGTCGACGGCGTAACACGAGACTATATCAACATCAAATACGCAGGGAGCGATAAGCTCTTTCTCCCCGTAAACCAGCTCGATCTTGTTTCAAAATATATCGGTGCACATTCGGACGACGGAATGCTCAAGCTTTCCAAATTCGGCGGTGCTGATTGGGTAAAGGCAAAATCGCGTGCCAAAGCGGCCGTAAAGGATATGGCAAAGGAGCTCATAAAGCTCTACGCCGAGCGGCTTCGCCGTCAAGGGTTCGCATTTCCCGCTGACGATCAGATCCAGCGCGATTTTGAAGCGGCGTTTGAATATGACGAGACAGAGGGACAGCTGGCCGCCATCGCCGATATCAAGCAGGATATGATGCACTCCTCGCCAATGGACCGACTGCTTTGCGGAGACGTCGGATACGGTAAGACCGAGGTTGCGCTTCGTGCCGCCTTTAAGGCCATACTTGCAGGCAAACAGGTGGCAATTCTTGTGCCTACGACACTTCTTGCGATGCAGCATTTCCAGACAGCGCTCAGCCGTATGAGGAACTTCCCCGTAAAGATCGATATGGTCTCACGTTTTCGCACTCCCAAGCAGCAGGCGGAAATACTGCGCAAACTCAGACGCGGAGAGGTCGATCTCATTATAGGAACACACAGACTTATATCAAATGACGTGCAGTTTAAGGACCTCGGTCTTCTTATAATCGACGAGGAACAGCGTTTCGGCGTCGCTCAAAAGGAAAAACTCAAGCAGCTCACCGAAAATGTCGACGTCCTCACTCTATCGGCGACCCCCATCCCGCGTACGCTCAATATGGCAATGGGCGGTATACGCGACATCTCGATCCTCGACGAAGCCCCCGGTCAGCGTCTGCCCGTGCAGACCTACGTGCTTGAAAATGATGATATAATCATCAACGAGGCTATAAAGAAAGAACTTCGCCGCGGCGGTCAGGTCTTCTATATGCACAATAACGTTGAGTCGATAGATCTTGTTGCATTCAAGCTCGGTCAGGCATTCCCCGACGCGAAGATCGCCGTCGGTCACGGAAAAATGGAAAAAGAACAGCTTGAGGATATCTGGCATTCTCTTCTTATCGGCGAGACAGATATTCTCGTCTGCACGACCATCATAGAGACAGGTGTCGACGTTCCCAATGCCAATACCCTCATCGTTGACAACGCCGACAGGCTCGGACTTTCCCAGCTCCATCAGATACGCGGACGAGTGGGCAGATCGAGCCGTAAGGCATATGCATATTTCACCTATCCGCGCGGGAAATCGCTCTCGGAGATCGCGACAAAGCGCCTATCTGCAATACGCGAATACGCAGAGTTCGGTGCAGGATTTAAGATAGCACTGCGCGACCTCGAGATACGCGGCGCGGGCAACATCTTAGGCGCGGAACAGCACGGACATATGGACACGGTCGGATACGACCTTTATATCAAGCTTTTAAATGAAGCAGTTCTCGAAGAAAAAGGCGAGAAGATCACCCCCAAGACCGAGTGTACGGTCGACGTCAATTTCGACGCATACATCTCTGAATCCTACATCCGCTCGGGCGCGCAAAGAATGGATATGTATAAAAAGATCGCGCTTATTGAAAATAATCTGGATTTTTCGGATGTTCAGGATGAGCTCTGCGACCGTTTCGGAGACATCCCCGCGGCGGTTCTTAATCTTCTTAAGATAGCACTGCTTCGCAGTTACGGTATACAGTGCGACATACAGAAGATCGAGTACCGCGGCGCGGACGTACACATCGTTCCTCAAAAGATAGATATCGAGATCTGGTCCGAGATAACAAAGGCATTTGACAACAGAGTGCGTATCGTTATGAGCTCGTCGCCGTATCTTGGTGTCAAGATAAAGAAAGGCGACTCGCCGCTCGATCTTTTGATAGATATGTTAAAAAAATATATACAATTAAAAGAAGAATTTAAGTGTACAAAAAGCTGATTTTGTTGTACAATAGATGTAGAATTATTTATTCGGAGAAAAAATATGAAAAGTATAAAGAAGATAACGGCTCTTTTCCTCGCTCTGCTTGTGCTCTTCGTCACGCTTTGCTCGTGTGAAAGCACTCCCGCTCTGATGGAGCTTAACGGCTACAAGGTTACGGGAAATATGTATCAATATTGGATGTCGCGCTACAAGGCGCTCTTCCTCTACTCTTATGCAGACGGAAGCGACAGCGAAAGCTTTTGGGGCACCGAAGTGGTCGACGGAGTAAAGGCAGAAACTCTCTTTACCAATATCATCGACGAGAACATCAAAAAGAATCTTGTATGTATGTACCTTTTTGACAAGTACGGCCTGAGCGTTCCGTCATACACCGAAAGCAGTATTGATGACACGGTCGACCAGCTTATCGAGGACCTCGGCGGCAAAAAGGAATTCAACGCATATGCCGCAGACTTCGGAGTCGACGCAAAACTTCTCAAAGAAATATATATCATCGAAGAAAAGATCGAATTGTTACGCGATCACCTCTACGGAACCAACGGAGTCGAAAAGGTGACCGACGAGCAAAAAGATACGTATTACGAAGAAAACTACGCACGTATACGTCACATATTCTTCTCCACGTCATCGCAATATGTGCTCGACGAAAACGGCAACTACACGTATGATGACGACGGAAACATCGTGTCGACCAAGCCCACCGACGAAGAGATAAACCGCAAAAAGGTGCTTGCAACCGCAGTCCACGCAAGAATAGAAACGGGAGAAAGCTTTGAAGAATTGCTCAAAGAATACTCCGAGGATCCCGCATCCGATTCCTACGAGAACGGATTTTACCTCACTTCGACCATTGACTATATAGACGAGGTCACAGAAGCGGCATTTGATATGGAAATAGGCGAAATCAGACTTGTCACTTCCGAC
>CAYZHW010000037.1:0-12440 GCA_964478105.1 uncultured Lachnospiraceae bacterium
CCTCGCACGCGTCAAGCGAGCGCGAGACCTCGTAGTTAAAGTCAACGTGACCGGGGGTGTCGATGAGGTTGAGTACGTACTCTTCGCCGTTCTTGTCCTTGTAATCAAGCTTGACGGCACGCGCTTTGATGGTGATGCCGCGCTCCTTTTCAAGATCCATATTGTCGAGCAGACGAGACTCCATATCGCGTCCCGCGACCGCCTGTGTGTACTCAAGGATACGGTCTGCGAGCGTGGATTTACCGTGGTCTATATGAGCTATTATCGAGAAATTTCTTATATGCTTTTGACGTTCTGTTTTCACTTGTGTTCTCCTATGAAAATATGTCTGCTTTTATTATACAATAAAAAAGCTTTATGGGCAAGAGCAAAATGTTTGAATTTATCTCAAAAAGCTTTAAAAGCTTTTGAAAAGGTGTGCGGGGAAAACACTTTTTGCCAGAAAAGGTTTTCCCCGTATGTGTCGTTATTCCAAAGTAAGGCTTTCGCAGTTTAAGAATGCGTTTGCTTGCAGAACACTGCCCGCAGGTATCTTTTTTTCTGCGCCGCAGGTCTTGCAATATACGCGGATGTGATCGTCGGCGATCTCCATATCATAGTCGGCATCGTTGGGATCCGCACACCGGCAGTGCAGATCGCCTGAGTCTTCAAGATCGCGGAGCACGAACATAATAATATCGTGTATCTGCGGATCGGAGAAGACCTCTTCGTCTTCGTTGTGAAGTGCCTCAAAGCTGTCGACACCGCTCTCCTCGAGGATCTCCAAAAGCTCAAGCTCGCTTCTGGCAAGCTCGGCCTTGACGTGGTTTTCGTGTCCGATAAAGGCGATGTCTATATCGGAATAGGGGCAGGGGAGCGTGAACACCTCGCGCCCGAAAAAGAGCGAGGAATTAAGCGTAAAATTGTGCGGCTTCGCGCAGATTATGCAAGGCACACTCAATCTCACCTTGCCGTCGCGGGAATATGTTATCGTCATCTCGCTCTTGCCGCAATCGCACTTGAGCTTCATCATATCGGCGGAAAGGGTAAAGAGCCCGACCGCGCTCATAATACCGCCTCCGCAATGCGGGCAACGGTATGCAACTGTTGTTTCTTTTTTCGGAAGTACCATTGTGATCTCCATTCCGCCGCCCAAAGCGGCGGCACAAAAAGTCTTGAATTTCGACGTGTTTCTCATAGAAACAAAAATGGGGCGGGACCCATTTTTAGTTGGATTTTCGCGTGAAATGTATTGGTTTTATATTTGATAGGTTGAATTTTTCACGCTATGCTCCTGTTTTTTGTTTTATTATAACCAACTTATATTATATTACACAATCACCGAAAAGGCAAGGGGAAGGGCGAAAAATCACCCCGAAAGCTGTACTTTCGGGGTGAGGCTTATTTGATCTCTGCCATTTTCTTTGCGTGTTCCTCGCGGGCACTTGTCTTGCCCTCGGGCTTGATCTCGCCTGCCGCTTCGAGCGCCTTCTTTGTAAGGAAGGGACCGACAAGCTCATATACGAGCACTGCAAAGAGCGTTATGTTGAGCACGAGCGAACCGCCGTTAAGACCCGTAAAGGCTTTGTTTGCCATACCGAGCGCAACACCCGCCTGAGGAAGAAGGGTAATGCCGAGGTATTTTACGATGTTGGGCTCGCTGCGCGAGATCTTTGCGCTTGTAAATGCGCCGAGCATCTTACCTGCCGAGCGCGAGATGATGTAGACGATGCCGACAAGAACGATTATCCAATTGGAGAACACTCCGAGGTTGAGCTCTGCTCCGCTTATTACGAAGAAGAGAACGAGCAGGGGAGCGCTCCATCTGTCGACTCTGTCCATAAGCTCCTCGGAGAAATCGCAGATGTTGCAGAACACTGTTCCGAGCATCATACAAGCGAGAAGCGAGGAGAACGCGATATGTATACCGCCGACCGTAAAGGAGAGCGAGGAGATACCGACCGTGACGAGCACGAATGCCACCGAAACTGCCATACGCTTGGAGCGCGAGTGGAAGTATCTCTCGGTGAGGTTGAAGAGCACGCCCATAAGTGCACCGAGTGCAAGCGAGAGAACGACCTCAATGATCGGCTCGAGAACTACAGAGAGCAGACTTGCGCTTCCCGAATCCATCGATCTTGCGATACCGAAGGAGATGGCAAAGAGTACAAGGCCTACCGCGTCGTCAAGCGCTACTACGGGAAGGAGCACGCTTGTAACAGGGCCCTTTGCTTTGTACTGCTTTACGACCATGAGTGTTGCCGCAGGAGCGGTAGCGGCAGCTACTGCACCGAGCGTGATGGCAACGGGAATGGGAAGTACCTCGGGCATAACAAAGTGGAGTGCTATAAGGACGATATCGACAATGATGGTGGTAACTACCGCCTGAAGAATGCCGATGATGGTCGCCTGCTTACCGATCTTTTTAAGCTGAGACATTCTGAACTCATTTCCTATTGCAAAGGCGATGAAGCCGAGTGCAAGGTCACAGAGCATCGAAAAATGGTGTACCCATTCTTCGGAAACGAATCCAAGGCCCTCAATGCCAAGCTGTCCGAGGCAGAAGGGTCCTATAAGTATACCCGCTACCAGATATGCGGTAACGGCGGGAAGATTTAAAAGTTTTGCAAGTCTCGAGAGAAGAAGTCCCGAGAGCAGAGCGATAGACAGTGCTATAAAGACTGTTGCTGTGGTCACAAAAATGCGCCTTCTTTCTGAAAATTCTGTGTGTTTTTGTGTGTTCTTGTGGACGGACACTCAAATTACAACTTGCATATTATAGCACTACTTTGCGGCAAAGTCAATATGTAAAAAGAAAAAACTTTTAACAAAAAAGAAACGTTTTTTAAACGTTTCTTTTTATCTTGAAAAACAGCTTGGTGAGCGTTGCCGAAACGATTATTCCGAGCGCGAGAGCCGCCGCAAGCTGAAGCGTGTCTACCGCTTTTGAGATGAATCGCGGCAGGTCGCTCTCAAAGGCGTATGCCATCGTGTAATATAGCGAACCTCCCGGAATAAGCGGCACGAGCGCGGTCGTGATAAAGGTGGTCGTAGGCGTTTTGAGCACGCGCGCCATTACCTCGGCGTAGAGCGAGATGATAAGCGCCACGATAAAGTATTTGAGCGCCTCGTTCTCGATGAAGTTACCGAGCAGGACGAATACCGCCCAGGAGAGAAACCCGCCGATGACGGTCACGGCCAATCTTTTTCCCCTTATGTTGAAGAGCACACAAAAGCCGAGCACGCCGAGTGTTCCCGTAAGTATCTGTATCAATTCATATCCTGTCATAGCGCTATACCTCCTATCGCAACTACAACAAAGTAGCCTGCGGCGATGGCAAGCGCGGTGAGCGCCGCTTCTATTGAGCGAAAGAGCCCCGCAATACTGTCTCCCGTGAAAAGATCGCGCAAAGCATTGGTAAGACCGATGCCGGGAATTATGAGCATTATGTTACCGATAATGACCTTGTCGACCGAGCCGACAAAAGAAAGGCGGAGCGCAAAAAATGCGAGCGCGGTCGCAATAAACGAAGAAAAGAACTTCGAGAAGATCTTATTAGGTATGAATTTCTCCGAGAAAAGAAGTGCGAATCTGACTATCGCCCCGATAATAAACGATACCGCCGCTTCGGCGATGCCGCCGCCGAAAAAGAGCGTGAAGGCTCCCGCGATAAGCGCGTAGCAGGCGCACTCAAGAGAAAAGGGATAGACGGGCGAGTCTGTCGCGCGCGCTATCTCGGCCTCGATCTCAGCTGCCGTCGGTTTTTTTTCGCATATCCTTCTCGAGAGCTCGTTTAAACGGTGAAGCTTTTCGTAATCTGTCGATGTCGATGTGATGCGTCTTGTTTGGGTGAGCGTACTGCCGTCGTCAAGAAAGACAGTGGCGACCATGCTGCTCGTAATTATAAAGATATCGACACGTGCCGCTCCGAGCGATGTGCACATACGCTTGATGCTCTCTTCAACGCGGTGTACCTCGGCGCCCGAAGTGAGCATATGCTCGCCGATATCCATAACATAGGTGAGTAATTTTTCCATTTTAACACCATTATAATCTTATTGCTTTTTTTATGCGCGGTATAAGGAATACAGCAAGGGATGTCTTTATCGCGTCGGGAACAAGAAACGGCAGTACGCACAAGATAAGCGCGCTGAAAATAGAATTGCCGGTCACAAACGCAAACCAAAGAGTTCCCGCCGCATAGCAGAGAAGAAGTCCCGAGGCAAGCGCGAGCACGCGCAGTACCGTGTTGCCTGCTCTCTCGAAAAGATATGCCGAGAGGGGGACGGATAAAGGGAAGCCGAGAATAAATCCGCCCGTCGGACCTGCAAGCACTCCGAGTCCGCCCGAAAACCCCGCAAAAACGGGGAGCCCGAGCGCACCGAGCGCTATATAGACCGCGACCGAGACACTGCCCCATTTTGCGCCGAGAATACCTGCGCAAAGAAAAAGAACGAGAGTCTGCAGTGTTATGGGCGGAAATGTAGGGAGCGCGATCTGTGCCGATGCCGCAAGCAGAGCGGCAAAAAGCGCACAGACCGTGATCTTTTTTGCTTTTACCATTAAAGTTTGTCGGCGATGTCGAGAATAAGGCGTTCGGTCTTATCCCAACCGAGGCACGGGTCTGTGATGGACTTGCCGTAGCAGCCCTCGCCGATCTTCTGAGCGCCGTCCTCGATGTAGCTCTCTATCATAAGACCCTTGACGAGCTTTTTGATGTCGGCGTTGTGGTTTCTGTTGTGAACGATCTCTTTTGCGATACGGATCTGTTCAAGATATTTTTTGCCAGAGTTTGCGTGGTTGGTGTCGATGATGACAGAAGGATTGACAAGATCGGGATGCTTGTCATAAGCTTCGAGCAGATTCATAAGATCTTCATAGTGGTAGTTGGGAAGCGACTGACCGTGCTTGTTGACGTATCCGCGGAGTATCGCGTGTGCGAGAGGATTGCCCTGCGAGTGTGCCTGCCAGCCGCGGTAGATGAAGGTGTGCTTGTGCTGTGCGGCGGTGATCGAGTTCATCATAACCGAAATGTCGCCGCTGGTCGGGTTCTTCATACCTACGGGGATCTCGATTCCGCTTGCCGTGAGGCGGTGCTGCTGATTCTCGACCGAACGTGCGCCGACCGCGACGTATGCGAGAAGATCGTCGAGGTATTTGTGGTTTTCGGGATAGAGCATCTCGTCTGCGCAGGAGAATTCCGTCTCGCGGAGCGCTCTCATATGGAGCTCACGGATGGCGATGATGCCCTTGAGCAGATCGGGCGCCGCATTGGGGTCGGGCTGATGGAGCATACCCTTGTAGCCGTCGCCCGTGGTTCTGGGCTTGTTGGTGTAGATACGGGGGATGATGAATATTTTATCCTCGACCTTCTCCTGGACTGTGCGAAGGCGGCTGATGTAGTCGATCACGCTGTCCTCGTTGTCGGCAGAGCAGGGACCGATGACAAGGATGAATTTGTCGCTCTTGCCGGTAAAGATGTCCTTTATCTCGACGTTTCTCTTATCGATGATGTTCTGCGACGCGAGATCGACAGGATACATCTCCTTGACCTCCATAGGGATCGCAAGCTTTTTTTCAAAGTACATATTCATAACTGAAATCTCCTTATTTCTTCTTTTTATCAAAGAGGGCGCGGCGCTCGGTAGAGAGTCTCATCTTAGAGCGAAGTCCCTCGGAATCTTCTTTTTCAAGCATATCGCGAAGCTCAGTGCATTCCTTTATAAAGATATCCATCTGGCGAAGCAGGGGTTCTTTGTTCATAAGGAAGAGCTCGCTCCACATCGCGTCGTTTATTCTGGCGATTCGCGTGAGGTCGCGGAAGGAGTCGCCCGTATATTCGACAAGATGCCCGTTGTCGGAGCAGGTCATAAGCGCGACCGCGATACAGTGGGTGAGCTGGGATACGAATCCGATCATCTCGTCGTGCTCCTCGGGTGAGAGCACGGGAGTGCGCGCGCATCCGAGCAGGTGGCCGAGACTGCGGCACCATTCGACAGCTTCTTCGGTGTTTTTTTCTGTGGCAACAATGATGTAGTTCGAATCACGGAAGATCCTGTCGTCGGAATTTTCGACTCCGTAGACCTCACGACCCGCCATAGGGTGCGCCGCGATAAATTCCACATCATCACGGAGCATATCCTGTATCTCGTATACGATGGGGCTCTTGACGCCCGTAACGTCGGTTATCATCGCGCCGGGCTTGAACAGGTGCTGGTTGTCGCGTATCCAGTCGGCAAAGATGCTCGGATAGAGTGCGAAGATGATCGCGTCTGCCTCGCCGAGAGCCGCCGCATCGGGATATGTGTATCCCTTCTCGATGATGCCGTTCTCGAGCGCGTAGCTTATCGTGCTCTCCTTTTTGTCGATGGCACTCACCGAAAAACCGAGCCTGCCGAGCGCCTTTGCGTAGCTTCCGCCGATAAGACCGAGGCCCACTATCATTATCTTACTTTTACTTAACCATTCCATTGTTTTCTACCTTAATATTTAATCTTTCTATTCTCCCGAAAAAGTCGGGCAGACTTTTTGCTACCGCCTCGGCTCCGTCAATTTCCGCGCCGTATACGCTTGCAAGTACCGACATTGCCATAACTATGCGGTGGTCATTGTGCCCGAATACGGTCTCGGTCGGCGCGTGAAGCGACGAGGGGAGCACCCTCATACTGTCCTTCTGTATCTCGCAGAGAGCGCCGAATTTTGCAAGCTCTTCTGCTACGCACGCGCATCTGTCGCTTTCTTTTATGCGAAGGCGCGCCGTGCCGATGAAATTCGCTCCGTGCTTTGCCGCCGCCAGGGCCATACATACGGGACCGAGATCGGGGCAGTTTGACAGGTCGACGGTCGCATTCGGGGACTCGAGCGCCTCAAAGTGCTCGATGTATGCCTTGTCTCCCTGCAGGCTGTCGGGACGAAGACCCGTTAAAGTCACGTCGCCGCCAAGCAGATTGAACGCCTCAAAGAATGCCGCGTTGGAGTAATCTCCCTCGACCTCGTATTCGCGGGGCGCGTAGGCTTGGTTTCCTTTTATATCTACCGTGTATTTGTCACTGAAGCTTACATTTACGCCAAACAGCGCGATCGCCTCGAGCGTCATATCTATATACGGTCTGCTCTCAAGCGGGGGGAGTATCTCTATTGTGCTGTCGACACCGAGCAGAGGGAGCGCGAAGATAAGACCGCTGATAAACTGCGAGCTCACATCTCCTCTTACGGTGTACTTCCCGCCGCGAAGCCGTCCGCACACCGTCAGACTGTCCTCGCCGAGGGTGTATTCGATGCCCTCATCGGCACAGATCTTTTCATATACCGACATCGGACGCGTGAAGAGCTTTTTGCTTCCCGTGAGTGTGATCCTCTTGCCCGAGAGCAGTGCTATCGGGACGAAGAAGCGCAGTGTCGAGCCGCATTCACGGCAGGGCAGGACGCATCCGTCCTCTATTTTTTCTGTGTCGATCCCCTTAATGTGCGCCGTCGTGCCTTTGTAGTCGATCACAGCTCCGAGCGCGCGAAGACAATCCATCGTCGCGAGCATATCCTCAGAGGGCGCGATGCCGTGTATCACACTTTCGCCCGTCGAAAGTCCCGCCGAGATGAGAGCCCTGTGCCCCATACTCTTTGACGGGGGCGCGGGCATCGTTCCGTGTGCGCGAGAGGGGTATATCTTAACCTTCATTTTTCATACCTATAAGGAAGTCCATAGCTTCGAGATAGCCGCGGATGCCCTTGCCTGTTATCGTTTTTACCGCCGCCAGACGGATGTAGCTTATCTGTCTGAAGTCCTCTCTCTCTTCTACCTTTGAGATGTGCACCTCGACGGTGGGAATACCGACGCTCTTGACTGCATCAAGGATGGCGATGCTTGTGTGCGTGTACGCGCCGGGATTGATGACGATGCCGTCGACGCATCCGTACGCCGCCTGTATCTTGTCGACAAGGTCGCCCTCGTGGTTAGACTGGTATATCTCGACCTCGACGCCGTGGCCTGCGGCGTTCTCGCGCACCGCACGGCAAAGATCGGCGTATGTGTCCACGCCGTAGACGCCCGGCTCTCTTATGCCGAGCATATTTATGTTAGGTCCGTTTATTACAAGAAGTTTCATTTTTTATCTCCCGCCAAATAATCTGTTCCGTATCGGAGTGTAAGCAGGTCACAGAGCACGAGCGCCGTGACGCTGTCGACGACCACCCTTGCACGGTGTATTATCGCGGGGTCGTGTCTGCCCTGTATCTGCAGTTTTGCATCTTTTTTGTTTATAAAATCAACTGTGTCCTGCACCTTGAATATCGAGGGTGTCGGCTTGATGGCGCATCTGAATGTGATGGGCATACCGTTTGTGATACCGCCGTTGATGCCGCCGTTGTTGTTGCTTACCGTGACGATATTCTCACCGTCCATACGGAAGGGGTCGTTGTAATCACTGCCGTATGAGTCGACCATATCAAAGCCGGCGCCGAATTGTACGCCCTTGACGGCGGGTATCGAGAAGAGTGCGTGTGAGAGAAGTCCCTCGACGCTGTCAAACCACGGCTCGCCCACACCTGCGGGCATACCGAGAACGGCTGTCTCAAGTATTCCGCCCACGCTGTCGCCTGCCTCGGCCGCTTCTTCTATCTTCTTTGTCATCGCCTCGCCCGCGTCTTTATCAAGTACGGCGAAGGTCATATTGCCGAGCGCCGCGATATCCTCTGCAAGCCGGGAAAAGCCTCTGTCCGAGACGCCTGCGCAACGCGCGACGTGCGTGCCGATGACGATGCCTTTTTCTTTGAGCGCGAGAAGCGCTATTGCGCCCGCCGCGACGAGTGCCGCCGTGATGCGTCCGCTGAAGTGCCCGCCGCCGCGGTAGTCCTCGTATCCGTGATACTTGCAGTTGGCGGTGTAGTCTGCGTGGCCGGGACGTGCAAGCGAGCGTGTGGACGAATAGTCCTTGCTCTTTGTATTTTCATTGGGAATGATGATGCATATCGGCGTGCCCGTGGTCTTGCCCTCGAACACTCCGCTCACGATGCGAAACGGATCGGACTCGACCCTTTTCGTGCCCGTCTTGCCCGACGGACGGCGAAGCGTGAGCTGGTGCGCGATAAAGCTTTCATCTACCGCAATACCGGGCGCGATACCGTCGATGACGGCACCGATAGCCTCTCCGTGGCTCTCGCCGAAGAGCGTCACGGTCATATTGTTTCCAAGTATATTCTTCATTATTTTTGCTCCTTTATAATCGTGAGCTTTTCGCCGAGCTCTTCCAGCTTGACCTTCTTCATAACGAAGCTTCCGACCTCTTCGACCTCTGTGACGGTGATAGAGTCCGCACCCATCTTTTTGTCGTGCGACATTGCCGTCATAACCGCGTCTGCGTCAAAGTCAAGCGAGGTGGGAAGATCAAGCTTTTTGAGTACGGGTATAAGTCTTTCGCGTACAGCCTTTGAGCACATCGGGATCATACCGAGCGCGACGCACTCGCCGTGATAGAGCCCGTGAAGTCCCTCGAAGCTTTCGATGCCGTGGCCTATCGTGTGGCCGAAATTGAGTATCTTGCGAAGACCCATCTCCTTTTCGTCGTTCTCGACGACGTATCCCTTGGTGCGCACCGAGCGCTCGATTATAAGATCAAGCTTTTCCATATAATTGCCCGACTCAAAGAGCTCGAAAAGCTCCCTGTCGCTTGTGAGCGCCATCTTGACCGCCTCGGAAAGACCGTTTGATATCTGACGCTCGGGAAGGGTCTTGAGCACCTCGGTGTCAATTATGACGCGCCTCGGCTGATTGAAGGTGCCGACGATGTTTTTTATGCCGTCGAGGTTGACCGCCGTCTTTCCGCCGATCGAGGAATCGACCTGCGAGAGCACGGTCGTAGGGATATTGTAGAAGTCAATTCCGCGCATATATATCGACGCGGCAAAGCCCGCGAGGTCTCCGATTACGCCGCCGCCTACCGCGACTACAGCGTCTTTTCTTGTAAATCCGAGCGAGAGCATCTTCGAGAGCACTTTTTCAAGCGTTGCGAAGCTTTTGCTCCCCTCGCCCTCAGCGACCGTCATAACGGTGCCGTCCTTGCACTGTGCCGCTACCGCCTCGGCATATTCTTTAGGCACGCCGGTCTCGGTGAGCACAAGTACGCGGCGCTCAAGGTTAAGATATTTTGCGGCACGTCCCAGCGCACCGCGCTCAAGAACTATATCGTACGATGCCGCACCGAGTTCAACTTTTATCATCATTTTTCGCTAAGACCGTCCTTGAGATTTATTTGTGCCGAATAGTGACCGACCACTTTAAGCGATTCGCACACCGTGCGAAGCTCGCGCAGCATCTTTTTGCCCGCTTCGCTTGTTTCGTCGCCCTCGGCTTCGACGTAGAAGTAATACTGCCACGCCGCCGCCTTTACGGGGCGGGAGCGGAGCACCTGCATATTGAATCCCGCTTCGCCGATAACGTTTATGGCACGCGAGAGTGCGCCCGCTGTATGCTTTGTTGTAAATACAAGTATGAATTTGTTGTCCTTTTTGTTTCTGCCCGTGTTCTCGCTTCTTGAGAAGACTGCGAATTTCGTCGTGTTGACGGCACTCTCGTTGATGTCGCGCTCAAGCACCTCGAGCCCGTAAAGCTCTGCAGTCTCGATGCTTGCGATAGCCGCGACCGATTTGTCTCCCGCTTCTGATACCTGCTGTGCCGCTACCGCCGTGTTGGATGCGGAGACCGCGCGCCAGCCCATCTTTTTAATGTATTGCTCACATTGGGAGAGCGCTTGCGGATGGCTCATTACCGTTTTTATATCCGAGAGGGATGCGCCCTTGACCGAGAGCAGATTTTGCGTTACGGGGAGCGCGTAGATGCCCGTGACGTGAAGTTTTCCGCCGTACATAAGATCAAGCACGGGACCGACCTCGCCCGCATAGGAGTTTTCTATCGGCAGTACCGCCGCGTCACATTCGCCGGACTCGACAGCACCGTACGCATCCTCAAATGAAGCGTATGACGACAGGCGCGCATCGGGAAAGATACGCCTTGACGCGATGTGCGCAAACGCACCTTCGACGCCGGTGTAGGCGACCTTCATACCGTCGAGCAATCTGTGCTGATACGCACGTGAGACCGCCATCGTCTCCTCAATGAATTTTATATAATAATTGCGTAGGACCGAGTCCTCGATGAGCGCGGAGTTGCGCGCGATGACGCGCTCTTCCTGCTTGGCATCAAAAACGGGGAGTCCGTGCTCCTTCTTGTATGCGGCGACCGACTCGACCGCGCGCATTCTTTTTTCGAAAAGCTCGGCGATCTTCTCGTCTGCCTCTCGTATCTCGGCTCTCGCCGTCTCAAGATCCATACTCATAATCTGTACCTCTAAACATAAAATAAGCGGTTCCGACATAGGCAGAACCGCTTTCAAATACTGATAATCGAAAGAATCTGCTTACGTCCTCTGTGCCCCTTTAAAATACGCGTAAAAATAGAAGCCCGCAAAAAGGCGGACGAAAGCATAATAATAGGAATTCACAGTTAAACGAAGCGAAGATGCAAGTTTATTCATAATGAACTCCTTTCAAAAAATATACTACCTTTTATTTATAACATATATACGCCGCCTTGTCAATGGGATTTTTGAATTTTTTATAAGAAAAATCTATAAAAATCCGTTTTGCAACCTAAAGTTGCCCCGTAGTTGGTAGACTGCAACCGAGTTTTGTGGTATACTCTTACCGAGGTGATAATATGACCATCGGAAAAAGAATAAGCGAAGAGAGAAGAAAAAAGAATCTCTCTCAGGAATATGTCGCAGAAAAGCTCGGTGTGAGCCGTCAGGCGGTCTCAAAATGGGAGATGGGTCAAAGTGCCCCGGACACGAATAATCTCATAGCGCTTGCCGAACTGCTTGACGTATCGATAGAATATCTTGCAACGGGGAATTTGCCTGAGCCCGAGCCGCCAAAGAATAAAAAAGAGACAGGTACTGCAAAGATTGCAGGTTTTATACTTCTCGGCGTGGGACTTCTATCACTCGTGCTCGGTGTGCTGTTCTCGGAAGTGCTGCTTTTTCTCTCGCTTTATATGATACTCATCAGCGTGCTCTGCATCACAATAAAAAAGTATCTTTGGATCGTTCTTTCGGTAACGCTTGCGCTTCCCGTGCTTTTGTATGTAAGTGTTTTTATGGTTCGTACTAACGTACAAGAGATAATAATTTCAACAGACCCGAACGGTGTTGCCGCGACAGCTGCAGTAGGCTCCCCTTTTTCTGTTTTGATTCTTTTTCTTATCGGCATAGTTATTACGGTATGCGCGGTAATTTTCATACCGAAGATGATAAAAAGACGGAAAAAATAAGAAAAGCCCCGCAAATTTTTGCGGGGACTCTCGTTGACAACATAGATAAAGTGTGATATACTTGTCCCCGTAGGAGCTGCTAACGGCGGCGGTTGCTTCCTTTAAATTCGGGAAGCATATCTTTTGCCTTCCCGAGAGGGG
>CAYZHW010000038.1:0-12413 GCA_964478105.1 uncultured Lachnospiraceae bacterium
GAGGTCTACCAACTGCCGCCTTCACCCCACAGCTTACGGAATGAATTCGCCGAATACGCACTTATTGCCTTGCACCGCCCGGCAACTCTCTGCAAGCGCGACTTTATCGAGTACTACTTCCCGCTCAAACGCTTTTATTGTATATGAAAGTATTTTATCAAATTTCATACCTTATGTCAAGATTTTTTTATAAAAAATTATAAATATCTTCGTTTTTTTATTCATACGGGCAATAAAATCAAAATATTTTCGCTCTTTTATCTTGACAGTTACCCCTTTATATGTTAAAATAATGATTGTTGTTTGAATAGCACTCTTAGGGTGTGGCTCAGCTTGGGGAACGTTCCGAGCGCCGACTGTGTCGGATACAGCGAGGATAAGCGAGTGGCGGTGACTTGCCGATTGGCGAGTTGCCCTGCAACGAAGACAGAGGCTTAGTCACAACAGGAAGAGCGCATGGAATGCGCGACAATAATTTCATAATCGGGGTGTGGCTCAGCTTGGTAGAGCGCATGGTTCGGGACCATGAGGCCGCTGGTTCAAGTCCAGTCACTCCGACCAAAAAATATGCATCGATCGTAAGATCGGTGCTTATTTTTTTGTTCTGATTTCACGACTTAGAGCCACGCAAATGCGTCAAAGCATTTGCTCGGTTTGCGCTTATAAGATAAGCATTTTTTTGCACACTTTAGCGTAAACCTTGGTTCCCAAGTCCAGTCACTCCGACCATAAATAAAAGACACCTTGGGGTGTCTTTTATTTATTATAAAATGAAGCGAGTATTTTGTCAATATTTTTCTGTTTTTGCTCGACTCCGTCTCCCAATGCATAATCTCCCTGCATCAGACCCAAAATAACACAAAGAGGTGATATTTTGAGTAACAGATTAGCTAATGAAACAAGTCCGTATCTGCTTCAGCACAAGGATAATCCTGTGGATTGGTATCCCTGGTGCGACGAGGCGTTTGAGCGTGCAAAAGAAGAAGGCAAGCCGATTTTTTTGAGTATCGGTTACAGTGCGTGCCACTGGTGCCACGTGATAGCTCACGAAAGCTTCGAGGACAGCGAGACAGCAAACATTTTGAACAAATACTATATCTGCATCAAGGTAGATAAGGAAGAGCGACCGGATATCGACAGCGTGTATATGGAAGTCTGCCAAGCCTTTACGGGCAGCGGCGGATGGCCGACAAGTATCTTTATGACACACGACCAAAAGCCCTTTTTTGCAGGGACATATTTTCCCAAGACTTCACAAGGCGGTATGATAGGATTTCGTGATCTTATCCTTGCGCTACACGATAAATGGCAGACCGACAGGAAGATGCTTTTAGAGCAGTCCGAGGAGCTTATCGCGCACTTGAACAGTCCCGAAGTGCATAAGGGGAGCGCCGACAGAGAGCTTTTGCACCGTGCCGCCGAAATGTACGCAAAGATATACGACAGCAAATACGGCGGGTTCGGGCGGGCGCCGAAGTTCCCCGCCCCGCACAATATTCTTTTTCTGCTCTCATATTATGAGCGGTACAAAGACGAAGAATATCTGCAGATGGCAGAGCACACGCTGACACAGATGTACCGCGGTGGACTTTTTGACCACATCGGCGGCGGATTTTGCCGCTATTCGACCGACAGAAGATTTCTTGTACCGCATTTTGAGAAAATGCTCTACGACAATGCCCTTTTGATAATTGCATACTGCAGAGCGCACAGCGTAACAGAGAACGGTCTTTATCTTGAGATCGCACAAAGAACGGCTGATTATATCCTTGGCGAGATGACATCACCCGAGGGGGCGTTTTACAGCTTGCAGGACGCGGACAGTGACGGAGAAGAAGGCAAATATTATCTTTTTACACCGTCGGAAACTATCGAACTTCTCGGGCGCGAGGGCGGAGAGCGTTTCAATATCAGGTTTGATATAACCGAGCACGGATATTTCGACGGAAAGAACATTCCCAATCTTCTCGGAAGTGACACCGAAGACCATTCAGCTGAGTCATTTCTTACTAAACTCGACGACTATCGAAAAAAGCGTGCTTCCCTTCACCGTGACGATAAGATCCTCTGTTCGTGGAATGCGCTCACTGTTGCCGCGATGTGTGAACTCTATCTTTCCACAGGAGAAGATACCTATCTGAGGGCTGCTAAAAGAGCCGATGATTTTATTTTTGAAAATCTTTATGAGGATGGCAAACTTTTTGTCAGTTACAGAAATGGGAAGCGCGGCGTGTGCGGTTTTTTGGACGATTACGCTGCCTGTGCGTATGCTAATCTCGCGCTCTTTCGCGCGACATCAAACAAAAGTCATCTTGTACGTGCACGCGAGCTCTGTGACAAGGTATTGGATGATTTCAGTGACAGCACGGGCGGATTCTATCTCTATTCCAAAGACAGCGAAGAACTGATATTGCGCCCCAAACAGACCTACGATGGCGCGATACCAAGCGGAAATTCATTTATGGCGTACAATCTTGTTAAACTCTCGCAAATAACATCGGATGAAAAATACACGGACGAGGCAGAACGAATATTGGATTTTATTGCAAAGAATGCCGACACTTATCCGACCGGACACGCAATGTTCTTATGTGCACTCGCAGAGTATGAAATGCCGGCGCTGAAAGTCATAATATCTGCGGCAGACACTGACAGAGAAAATGAGCTCCTATCATTCCCTGCAGAAACGGTTGTATTTTTTTCCGATCCTTCCGACGAAGAATATCCGCTCCTTGACGGAAAGACAACGTATTACGCTTGCAAAGGACACAGATGCCTTGCGCCTACCTGCGACAAGAACGAAATTCTTTTCAATTATGCATATTAAAAGAAAAAGATCCTACACGTATGAGCGCTAAGACGGCCCCGATGGAAATTGAAAGCAAAAACATCCTCCCGTACGGGAGGATGTTTTAGTTTTTCACATATTTATCAAATCCGCTTGAAGTCACTTTAGTTCCGTCAGGGTACACCCACATTGCTTCTGCTTCTTCAAGGGATTCGACAAGAGATAATCCCTTCTCGATCTCAGTCACAAAAAGCGCGGTTGACAGCGCGTCTGCAAGAACAGAATCCGAGCATACGACCGACACCGATACATATTGGTCAGCGGGAAGGAGCGTTTCGGGATCGATAATATGATGATACCTTTTTCCGTCAACTTCATAATAGCGCTGATACGAGCCGCTTGTGACAAGTGACTCACCCGAAAGCTCAAGATAAGCTATACAAGGCTCGTCCGCATCATCAAACGGAGACTCTATTCCGACAGCCCATTTTGTACCGTCCGGACGTGTGCCGACGGTACGTACATTTCCTCCGATGTTAATGATATATCCCGTTATCCCCTTTTCTTCAAGCATCTTTGCCGTCATCTCGGCGGCATAGCCTTTTGCTATTGCTCCCACATCGAGCTTGACACCGTCCGCAAGTGTGACTGTCAGGTTTTCTTTGTCGATCTCTACAGCGTCAATATCGGTACGCTCTGCCGCATCGGCAAGAAGTTCGAGTGCGGGGAGTGATATTCCATTCTCGCGGTATTCGTGCCAAATAGAGAGCACACTTCCCATTGCAACATTCATCTTGCCGTCAGTCAAGGTGTACATCTCTTTTGCGTATTCGAGCAGATCGATTATTTTAGGATCGCCCCTGACAGGTTCATCCGATGAGTTCAGAGTGCACAGATTCTCTGTATTCGCGTAACTGTTGTAGATATCAAAGAGCTTATGATATTCTCCGAGCAAAGAAAAGATCTCACCGCAGACCCTCTCGAAGTCCGCTTCGCTTTCTTCATATCCGATAACGGTAGTTACCGTATCAAAATAATCAAATGTATCTTTACTGTATCTGACGAGACTTCCGTCGCACGATAGCGTGCAAAAGCAAAAGCAGATCAGAAGGATCACAGACAGTATGCTTTTTTTCACGTTACACCTCTTTTCAGTCTCGACAAAAGAAGTGAAGCGCAGACTCCGACAAATATACCCGCTACTGTTCCGCTTAACGCCAAAACTATCATATAATACCCGATCTCCGCAGTTCCGAGAACAGCTATGGCAACAAGTACCTGACCGAGATTATGAAATACACCGCCCGAGACGCTTACACCGATCTTCGAGAATCGGTCTGTTTTTTTCAGGATCGACATTACGGCAATGCTTAACAGCGCGCCTGCCGCACTGTATGCTAAAGAAAAAGCATTTCCAAAAAGAAGTGACATTATTGCAATACGCACAAACGACACCGCAGCCGTTTCGCGTGTACCGCATCTGTACAGTAAAAACACAGACACGATATTGGGAAGTCCGATTTTTATTCCCGGTACAGATGCCACAATAGGAGGGATCAAAGACTCCAGATATGACAGTACAAGCGCCACAGCTGTACATAGGCCGAGAAAAACAATGCGCCTTGTTTTATTCTTATTTGTGTTCATAATATCCTTTTAAGCAATGATATCGACTTCGGGTGAGTTCTCAGAGCCGTTAACGGTTACAACCACCTTATTCGGCAAACATACTATACTCTCGCCCTCACGCGAGATGGGTCGGTGTGCCGCGCATATCCCGTCGGGACAGCTCGCACTCTCGATGCTTGCCTTCCCATCTTTTATAATAAGAGTATTCGTTCCGCGCGAGGAGAGCAGATGCTCAGTGCGTTCATCTGTAAGAGCAAACACACCGTAAAGCTCACCGTCAACACTTACGCTGACAAAGCTTCCCTCTTCGCGAAAGAGATAATAGATCGCGCCCGCCGCCGATACAATGATCACCACAAGCAATATCAGAATGAAATCATTTCTGATCTTTCTTTTTGTTTCATTTATCATACGATCACGCCTCGCGGTTGGCAAACGAGACCTTTTTTAGGCATCCCGTGGGGCAAACGTCTGCACACGCTCCGCACCCTGTACATTTTTCATAATCTATCACGGCAATATCGCGAATAATGTTCATAGCACCGTGCGGACAAGCCTTTTGGCATTTCTTGCAGGCTATGCAAGCATTTTTGCAAGCCTTACGTGCCGCGGCTCCCGATTCCTTACTGTTGCACATAACAACAACCGCCGCATTCTGCGGTATCATTGTTATCATCTTTTTGGGGCAGAGCGACATACAAAGTCCGCAACCGAGGCAACGGGTCGTATCAATATGCGCGATAACGTCATTTACACAAATAGCACCTGCAGGACACGCACTCGCACAGTCACCGCAGCCAAGGCACCCGAAACGGCATTCATTTGGACCACCGTAGACCAACGACTCTGCACTGCAGCTGACGATGCCCTCATAGCATGCCTTTTTTCCTGTAGCTTCAAGTACGCCGTTACAGTGTACAAAAGCAACAAGTCCCTTCGGAGCTTCCACTTTAATTCCGAGTATCTCTCCGATCTCCTCTGTGACGCTTGACGCGCCGGGAACACAAAGATTAGGAGCCGCCTCGCCTGCCGCAAGTGCCGACGCATAATCGTCACATCCTTTGTAACCGCACGCACCGCAATTTATCCCGGGCAGGCACTCTCTTATAAGCCTTACTCTGTCATCTTCCTCAATACCGAAGAAGTACGACATTACCGCAAGCAATATACCGAGCACGAGCGCTACCGCACCCACTACCGCAAGAGCAACTAAAATTCCTTCTATCATATTTTTATCCTCACGCAAAAAGCTTATCAACGATTCCTGCAAGCCCCATAAAGGCAAGGGAGATAAACGAAGCCGCTATGAGTGTCACCGCAAGTCCTCTGAAGCTCTCAGGCACCTCGCTTTCATCTATCTTGGAGCGTATGCCGGAAAAAAGCACCATTGCAAGAAGAAAGCCAAGTCCGCAACCGAGCGAGCTTACCATTGATTCAAGAAATCCGTATCCGTCGGTAATGTTGTTTATGGCAACGCCGAGCACAGCACAGTTGGTCGTGATCAAAGGCAGATATACTCCCAGCCCCTTATGAAGAGATGGGATAAACTTTTTGAGAAGTATATCAAGCATCTGCACAAGAGAAGCTATAACAAGAATGAATATTATAGTCTGCATATATCCGAGTCCGAATCGGTCGAGCAGATATGTCTGTATAGGCCAGGTAGCAGCCGTGGCAAGAAGCATAACCAAAGTAACCGAGATACCCATACCGACCGCTTGATTTAACTTTTTAGACACTCCAAGAAAAGGACAGATACCAAGAAATCGGTTCAACACATAGTTGTTGACAAACACAGAGGAAAGTAATATCACAACAAGAGTTTTAAAAAGATCCATTTACTTCTCCTCCTTTTTGCATACTCCGCCGCATAGTGCAGCAGACGGACAACCTGCACACGAAAATTCTCTCTTATGCGGAGCTTTTCCGTGCGTAAGCTTGTACACGAGCGCTATAAGAAGACCGTACACCAGCATACCTCCCGGAGCCTTTACAAGAAATTCGATCTTATAATTCTGAAGCAACGGGATCTCAATTCCCGCAAAGCTTGCGTTTCCGATCACTTCTCTTATCGTTGCCATTGCGCACAGCGCGAGGGTAAATCCGATACCCATTCCAAGTCCGTCGAGCGCCGAACGTCCGACAGAATTTTTGCTTGCAAACATCTCGGCGCGGCCGAGGATGATACAGTTTACGGTAACAAGTGCAAGATACACACCGAGCATTTCATAAAGCGCAGGAAGAAAAGCCTGAACGAGCATCTGAACTATGCTTACAAATCCCGCAATTATAACTATGTAACAAGGAATGCGCACGGCGTCCGGAATAACTTTGCGAAGAAGTGAGACAAGAACATTAGAGCAAAGGAGCACAACAAGTGCAGCGATTCCCATACCGAACGCACCTGCGACATTTGTTGTCGTTGCGAGTGTCGGGCAGGTTCCGAGTATGAGCACAAAAACCGGATTTTCGGCAAGAATGCCTTTTGTAAGAAGCGAAATATTTTTATTCTTTTTCATAGATCCTCCTTACTTTTCGGCGGCACTGCCAAGGATATCTGCCGCTTTTATTGCATCCATTACTGCATTTTTGTATGCGTTCGTAGTCTTCGTTGCACCCGAAACGGTGTCTATAACACCTATAGAATCAGCGTTCTTTCCAACGAGCCACTTACCGAAAATTTTTTCATATCCGAGAGTTTCATTAGACGAGAGGCAGATCGCACCGCTTACGGCACCGTTTGAGTTGACTCCGCACATAATTACAAATCCGCTCGCATATCCTGTTGTTTCAAGTTTAAACACGTAGCCGCCGTTTTTTTCGCTGTATGCTTCGGTGATCGTCGGCGGAAGCGAGTAAAGCGAGATATCAACAGACTCAAACTCCTCTCCGTCGGGAAGGACCTCAAGAAGCGCATCATTTGCCGCCTTTTTCTCATTTTCTTCAATTATCGGAAGAGTTATTTCATTTGTAAAAGCAAGCAAAACAGCGATCACTGCACAGATGCATACCAAAACCGTAATACTATTGAGTGATCTCTTCATACTCTCTTCCCTCCCAACACTTTATGCGCAGTAAGTTTCTCGATGTAGGGGTTCAAAATATTCATAAAGAGTATCGCAAAAGATACGCCTTCGGGATACACTCCGAAGTAACGTATGAGAAAAGTAAGTAATCCCGCACCGACGCCGAATACGATCTTTCCGTATGCTGTCGCAGGTGATGTAACATAATCGGTCGCCATAAATATCGCGCCGAGAAGAAGACCGCCCGAAAGCATAAGAGAAAGCGTTGTCACAATATCAAAGCTCTCCATAAAGAACGAAAGCAGGAAAACCGTTCCGATAAGCGAAACGGGTATATGCCAAGTTATCACACGTCGGATCAAAAGATAAATAAATCCAACAAGAAGCGCCGCAGCACAGACTTCACCGACAGCGCCGCCCTTAAGGCCGATAAAAAGGTCTAAAAGAGACGGGATGTTTCCTTGCGGGATAGATTCAAGCGGAGTTGCACCCGAAACGGTATCCACAATAACAGGATCAGCCTGAGATGCCATACTTCCGAATGAGACGAGCATAAACACTCTTGCTGTGATCGCAGGGTTGACAAGATTGCATCCTATGCCGCCGAAGAGGCATTTTACCACGATTATCGCAAAGGCACTTCCGACAACGCACTGCCATATGGCAATATTAGCCGGAAGATTGAGTGCTAAAAGAAGACCTGTGAGCGCTGCACTGCAGTCCCCGATCGTCCGGTCCTTTTTCATAGCTATATTAAACAAAGCTTCAAACAGCACACAGCTTGCAACACACGCGGCAATAACGGCAAGCGAGCGAAGTCCGAATATCAGAACGCCTGCAACTGTTGTGGGAAGAAGTGCGATTATGACGTCAAGCATAAGGCGCGAAGTCGAACGTCCGCTGTGTATATGAGGAGACACGGAAATTCTAAGTTTATCGCTCATCTTTTTGATGCCTCCTTTTCCCTTTCTTCTCTCAAGAATATCTTTGCCAGTTTATTGGTCTGTACAAGCGGGCGGTTTGCAGGACAAACAAAGCTGCAACATCCGCACTCCATACACGACTCTACGCAAAGCTCCTTGAGCTTTTGTGCGTCATATTTTTTATAAGCAAGAAGTATCTCGGCGGCGGCGATACCGAACGGGCAGGAATTCGTACACGATCCGCATCGGATGCACGCCGTTGTTTTGGGGAGTCTGGCTTCTTTTTCGGTGAGACTGATCACGGCATTGGTGTTTTTTAGGATCGGCACCGAGGTATCAAGTACCGCAATCCCCATCATAGGACCGCCGTATATTACCTTATCGGGTTCCGAAGAAAATCCGCCGCAAAACTCGATCACATCCGAAAGCGAGGTACCTATCGGAACTATCACATTCTTCGGTTCCTTCACAGCACCGCCGTCAACACTCACACATTTCTCTACGAGCGGTATACCGGTTTCAAGATATCTTCCGATGCACGCAAGAGTAGTGCAGTTGCAAACAATGCAGCCGACATCTATCGGGAGCCTGCCTGCAGGCACGGTCTTTCCCGTTGTATGATATATCAACACCTTTTCTCCGCCCTGCGGATATATTGACGGAAGCACTTTTACTTCGATCGCGCTATCTCTTTCGGCAAGAGCTCTCATAGACTCGATAGCCTTCTTTTTATTTTCTTCGATACCTATAATGACCTTTTTTATACCAAGATATTTTTCCAGCGCTCGTATGGCGCACGCGATATCATCTGCGCGCTCGATCATTGTAAGCGAATCACTGGTTATATAGGGCTCGCATTCGGCTCCGTTTACGATAAGCTCTTCGATACGTGCGGGATCGACATCAAATTTCACGTGTGTCGGGAATCCTGCACCGCCGAGTCCTACGACACCGCTTTTTTCAATTGCCTCAATAAAATCCTCTCTGGTCGAGACCGAAGGCGGTCTTATATTTTCATCTAACGTCATCTCACCGTCCGACTCGATCATTACCGCCGGGGCATCCTTGCCGCTCGGAAGCAATCTGTCTGCAATCTTGATAACCTTCCCCGATATGCTTGAATATACGGGCGAAGATATCGCGCCTGCAGGCTCGCCTATAAGCGTTCCGACCTTTACTATATCCCCGACTTTCACAGTGGGAACGGCGGGTGCACCTATATGCATTGACATCGGTATTGTCACAGAAGCAGGCGCGCTCATACGCACGGCGCTCATATCCGCCGTATTTTTTCTATGGGGCACACGCACTCCTTTTAAAGAAAACAGCATATCTATTCTACCTTTCGACAAAAGACCGTAGTTATTTTGATATTACAAAACATCTACGTTTTATGTGTAAATTATACAATATTTCGACTTTTTTGTCAATCGTTTGTGGGCATTTGTGCTAATTTATGTTGCTTTGTGTAATCACACAAAAAAGCAGAGTCAAACTGTGAGACTCTGCTTTTTTAACATTATTTTCTTGTCGTATACCCGGCTTTTTCTATGCGTGATATAATAATTTCGTCGGGAACATCTTCGGCATAAGACACTTTCAGCTCGCCGCGAGAAAGATCGACCTTTCCCGAAATACCCTTTATGTCGTTCACGATCTCCTCAACTCTGTTTTTACAGTGATTGCAGTGCATGCCGTCAACGTAAAATGTCTTGGTATACAAGATATTTGAAAGTTTTTTCTTCTTCGGCTTGTAGCCGCCTCCACCGCAACATCCACCCTTTCCTTTAAAATGTTTCAAAGAAGAGTATACGCCGACGAAAAGAAGGAGAAGGACCACACCAATGATGATATAAGTTTCCATAGAGCACCTCTCTGTTTTGAGCAAAGAGGATGTGAGCATATGCCCGCATCCTCTTGTTTTTATTTGTCTTCTTGTTCTGTGTTTTGGATATTACCGCACCCGCCGCATTTGCCGCCGCACTGCTTTGCATAAGGACAGCCGACGCAGACATCTCCACGGCGCTTTGATCTTACGATATATCCGATGGCAACACCGAGAACGAGTGCGATAATGGCGATTGCAATAATGTTTTCCATAACCTTTACCTTATTTTATATTATACTTTCGCAGTCTCACGCGCAGACTTTCCCTTGAGGGCATATTCAGCCGCAAGCTCTTTGTTTTTCTTTACGATAAGCGTACCGAGAATAACAGCGATAACTGCTACGATAGCCCAACCGACGATAGGCATCCAGAAGGAGCCGAAGCTTCCGCCTGTAAAGAGCGTACCGAAGAAGAATACCAAAAAGCCTACCGAATAACCGACAGCAAACTGAAGTCCGATACCCGCCCAGAGCCACTTCTTGCTCTTGATCTCGGAGTTCATAGCACCGATAGCCGCGAAACAAGGAGGTGTAAAGAGGTTGAACATAAGGTATGCAAGAGCAGCAACTGCTGTTATACCGAATGTTGTAGCAACCGCGCCTTCGTTACCTTCGAGCATTGCAAGCTCATCAAGGTCGAACATATTGGAGATCGCATAGCAAACAGCGAGCGTACCTACAACATTCTCCTTAGCGATAAAGCCTGTGATAGCCGCTGCAGCAAGCTGCCAAGCGACCACACCGACGATAGGAGCAAAGAGGTATGCGAAAGGTGTTGCTATAGTTGCGAGAATAGATGTATTCTCCATACCCTCTTCAACTACCTGGAAGCTCCAGTTGAAGCTCTGCATAAGCTGAACTACGAAGTTACAAACGAGGATGATAGTACCTGCTTTAACTATGTAAGCCCAACCGCGCTGGCACATCGAAAGGAATGCTTTCCAAAGAGAAGGAGCCTTGTACTCGGGAAGCTCAATAATGAAGAAGGACTTTCTGTTCTTATGACCTGTGAGCTTATTAACGAGAAGCGCACAAAGAAGGATAAGAACTATACCTACAAAGTACATAACAGTACCGACCCACTCGGAACCATTGAAGAATGCACCTGCAAAGAGTGCTATAACAGGAAGCTTAGCACCGCAAGGCATAAAGGGGGTGAGCATCGCAGTTGATCTGCGCTCACGCTCATTTCTGATAGTACGGCAAGCCATAACGCCGGGGATAGCGCATCCTGTTCCTATAACGAAGGGGATAACAGACTTACCGGACAGACCTACCTTCTTGAAAATGGGGTCAAGAACGACAGTTGCACGAGCCATATAACCGCAATCCTCAAGGAGAGCGATAAGGAAGTACATTACCATTACGAGAGGAAGGAATCCAACAACCGCGCCAACGCCGCCGATGATACCGTCAACGATGATAGACGAGAGAAGCGGATTAGCATTTTCCATAAGTCCTGCTACCCACTCACCGAACATCTCGATAAGGGTTACAAGACCAGGGATGCTTTCATTACCTTCTGCAATGAACGGACCTACCCAAGCCTGGGAGATCTGGAACACAAGGAACATTACTACTGCGAATATCGGGATACCGAGCCATTTGTTTGTAAGTACAGCGTCGATCTTATCCTGGAAATTCTTGTTCTTTGTAAGAGTCTTTCTTGTTTCAACGACCTTTACAATGCCGTTTACAAAATCAAATCTCTTTCTGTCGGCCGCTTCAACGACCTTCTTGTCTGTAAGGTCGATATCGCCCTGAACATAGGGAGCCTTCTGCTCCTTGCCGATAGCAGCAACCGCCGCCTCAACGACTTCTTTAAGTCCGTCGCCTGTTGTGGAAGTTGTCTCAACAACGGGGCATCCGAGCTTTTCGGAAAGAGCCGCAACGTCGATCTTGTTCTGCTTCTTTTTGTTAACGTCGGTCTTGTTGAGTGCAACTACCAACGGAACGCCAAGCTCGAGAAGCTGTGTTGTGAAGAACAAGCTGCGGCTGAGGTTCGTAGCATCCACGATGTTGATGATAGCATCGGGATCCTCGTTCTTTACGTAAGAGCTTGTAATGCTCTCTTCACTTGTAAAAGGAGACATCGAGTAAGCACCGGGAAGGTCGACCGCGATAAGGTTTTCCTCGCCCTTATAATAGCTCTTTTTGATG
>CAYZHW010000039.1:0-11828 GCA_964478105.1 uncultured Lachnospiraceae bacterium
GATTAGATGCACGAGAACGCGGAAATAATCTGAAAAATGCTTTTCAGAAAGGAAAAAGTGTAGTACAATATAACTGTGCTGTGGTCGTTGACGATATATATACAACTGGCAGTACTGCAGAAGCAGTTGCACATGAATTGATAAAACAAGGAAAAACGAACATAACGGAAAATGATATATCCGATAATATATACACATATGACTCTCCGGATCCCGATCTTATAGTTAGGACGGGCGGAGATCTCAGACTTTCAAATTTTTTACTTTGGCAGTCTGCGTATTCCGAACTTTATTTTACAGATGTGCTTTGGCCCGATCTTTGTGATGAAGACATAAACGAGGCTGTAAGGAATTTCTACTCAAGAAAACGTAAATTTGGAAAGGTTCAATAGGAGTAATTTATGTTAAAAAGAACGATCACTTCGGTAGTTGGTTTGGCGCTTGTTATACCGATACTGTGTTTTTCACATACATATGTATTTTCTGCATTTGTTGCATTGCTTTCTGCGGTTGCGGCGTATGAAATACTTGGCTGTATAGGTCAGCGCAAGAATTATTTTGTCAGTATCCCGTTTTATATTATTGCTGTTGCGATCCCGCTTACATCACGTCTTTTTTCGGACGCGTATCATTTTTGCACCGTTGCTTTTGCCGTGATGTTTGTATATATGTTCTATCTTCTTTCGCTTTCTGTACTTACTCGCGGTAAGTACCTTATAAGGGACGCATCTCTTCTTTTTACACTCGGAATGTACGTTATTCTTGCGTTTACATCCTTGATTTTGCTTCGCGATATGGATGAGAACGGTAAATATGTATACCTGCTCCCATTTGTAGGCGCTTGGGTAAGCGATAGCTTTGCGTACATATGCGGACGTCTCTTCGGGCGTCATAAGCTCATTCCCGAGGTCAGTCCCAAAAAGACGGTTGAGGGAATGATAGGCGGTATTGTGTTCTCTATGTTTAGCTTTGTGCTTTATGGTTTTATCGTAGAGAAGATATACGGTATTGTCCCCAATTATCTTGTAATGCTTATAGTTGGTGCCGTGGTCTCGCTTGTTTCTCAGCTTGGCGATCTCATTGCTTCTATAATAAAACGTCAGTACGGAATAAAAGATTACGGAAAGCTTCTGCCCGGTCACGGCGGTGTTATGGATCGCTTTGACAGTATGCTTGCCGTAGCCCCGTTCTTGTTTATTATTCTTTCTGTGGTAGGTATTTTTACAAAACTTTTTGCTTGATTTAAAGGTAAGATTATGACAAAAACAAAAGATTTGCCGTCTTTGGCGTTGCTAGGTTCTACCGGTTCCATTGGACTTCAGACTATCGACGTTGCACGTCGTCATAATATATGTATAAAAGCGCTCAGCGCAAATACAAATGCCGACATTGTTGAAGTACAGGTGCGCGAATTCGGTGTAAAGTATTGTGCTATGGCAGACGAATCTGCAGCTGCAAAGCTTAAACTTGCACTTTCCGATACCGATACAAAGGTGTATGCGGGGGAAAAGGGAATCTGCGAGATGATCGCTGAGTGCGGTGCGCAGACTGTTCTCAATTCTATCGTCGGAAAAGCCGGCCTTATGCCGACGATAACAACTTTAAAAGAAAAAAAGAAACTTGCGCTTGCAAATAAAGAGTCACTTGTCGTTGCCGGTGATATAGTTATGTCGCTTGCAAAGGAGAACGGTATGGAGATACTTCCTGTCGACAGTGAGCACGGTGCTGTTTATCAGTGTCTTGCTGCAGGAAAAAAACAAGAAGTAAAAAGACTTATTCTCACGGCATCGGGCGGTCCTTTTTTCGGTTATACAACAGATATGCTAAAGCAGGTCACGCTTGAGCAAACGCTTGCACACCCGACCTGGAATATGGGTGCCAAGATAACGGTAGACAGTGCTACGCTTATGAATAAGGGACTTGAAGTTATTGAAGCTTCTCACCTTTTTGGTATGCCTGCCGATAAGATCGATGTTCTCGTTCACAGAGAGAGTATAATACATTCTATGGTCGAATATATTGATAATACGGTCATTGCCGAGCTCGGAGTCCCCGATATGAGAATGTGCATCCAGCACGCACTTACCGCTCCCGACCGCATAGAGGGACTTTCAGAGCAGCTTGATCTTGCAAAGGTGAGAAATTTAAGTTTTTACGATATAGACTCTGATACTTTTGTGCTTTTTGCAAGAGCGATCGAAGCAATAAAAGCAGGCGGCGCAATGCCGGCTGTACTCAATGCCGCAAACGAAGCGGCGGTCGGACTTTTCTTGAAGTCAAAAATATCTTTTTATCAGATCTTTCAAATTGTCTCGAATACAATGGACAATATGAGCTTCGCATCGGGCATTCATTCTCTTGAGGGCATTCTTTCGTGTGATTTGGAAGCAAGAGAAAGAGTGATAAAGGAGTGTTTACGATAAACAATATCTTGTATATTCTCGTCGCCCTGGCCGTTTTCGGGGTGCTGATATTCATTCACGAATTCGGTCATTTTTTCACTGCACGACTTTTCGGTGTGCCGATCAAAGAATTTGCTATAGGTATGGGACCTAAGCTTTTTTCCATAAGATCGAAAAAATATGAAACTGTGTACTCATTGCGTCTCTTTCCTATCGGCGGATACGTTAGTATGGTCGGTGAGGACGAAGAATCCGACGATGAAAACGCGCTCAATAACAAACCCGTATGGCAGAGACTGATCATTACTGCGGCAGGCGCAGCTATGAATCTCATATGCGGTATTCTTGTTATGACTATCCTTGTTATTGCGCAGGATAACCTCTCGTCTACTACCATTCACAGTTTTGCAGATGATGCAATAAGCAACTCATATGGACTTGAAGCAGGAGATAAGATTGTCAAGGTAAACGATACAAAGATACACGTTGTCAATGAGCTTGTGTATGAGATAATGATGCAGGGAACCGCGCCCGTAGATCTTACTGTTGTTCGCGACGGTGAAAAAATCATACTTGAAGACGTATCTTTTCCGCAGGTAACTTCGGAAGGAATGCAGTTCGGAGGTGTGGATTTTTATGTTCAGAGAGAAGTGAAAACACCGCTCAATGTTTTAAAACACTCGGTCTACCGTTCGTGGTCCACTGTGAAAATGATAGTGGATTCTTTGGTCGGACTTGTGACGGGCCGTTTCGGTATTGACTCTGTTTCGGGACCCGTGGGTGTTACGGGCGCGATCGGTGAAGCTGCCGCAAGCGGTTTTAGCGACCTGGTCAACCTCGCAGTAATGATAAGTATGAACCTGGGGATTTTTAATCTTATACCATTTCCTGCACTCGACGGCGGACGAATTTTCTTTATGCTTATCGAGCTTGTCCGCGGCAGACCCGTAGATCCCAAGTATGAAGGATACATCCACTTTGCGGGGATACTGATTTTGCTCGGTTTTATGGCATTTATTACTCTAAAAGATATAATAAAAATTTTCGTATAAAAGGAAAATAAAATGAATTACAACGATATCAGGAGAAAAACAAAAGAGATCAAGATCGGTAATGCGGCTATCGGCGGAAATAATAGAATCCTCATTCAGTCAATGACCAATACCGACACTCACGACGCTGATGCAACTATAGCTCAAATACGCGAGCTCGAGAAGGCAGGATGCGAGACAGTGCGTATTGCTGTTCCGGATATCGCTGCGGCTGAGACGGTAAAAAAGATCAAGGCATCGGATATAAAGATACCGCTTGTAGCCGACATTCATTTTGACTATAAAATTGCGCTTGCGTGCGCAGAGAACGGTGTTGATAAGATCAGGATCAACCCCGGTAATATAGGCGAAGAGTGGAAGATAAAAGAAGTGTGTGATGCCTGCAGAGCGCGCCGCATACCTATCCGTATAGGTGTAAACGGCGGTTCACTTGAGAAGCATATACTTGCCGAATACGGCTCTCCCACGCCTGAGGCACTGGCAAAGAGTGCAATGTATCACGTATCATTGCTTGAAAAATTTGATTTTGAGGATATAGTAATTTCGATAAAATCTTCCAACGTGTACAATATGATAAAAGCCAATAAGATAGTCGCGGCAAGTTGCGACTATCCTATCCACATCGGCGTGACCGAGGCGGGAAGTGACAGTGCGGGTACGATAAAGAATTCTATCGGCATAGGTTCGCTTATTTGTGACGGTATAGGTGACACTGTACGAGTCTCGCTCACAGAAGCTCCGACGCTTGAAATAGGACGAGCGAAGGATATTTTGTATGCACTAAATATCAGCGGACAGAGCGGTATGGATATGGTCTGTTGTCCGACGTGCGGAAGAACAAAGATCGATCTTATCGAGCTTGTACACGATTTTGAAGAAGCTGTAAAAAAAGAAGGATTGCGTGACTTCCCGATAAAGGTTGCACTTATGGGATGCGCGGTAAACGGACCCGGCGAGGCAAAAGATGCAGATATAGGAATCGCAGGCGGTGTTGGCGAGGCTGTTCTCTTTAAAAAAGGGATGATCGTTGCCAAGATACCCGAGGATAAGATCATAGAGACACTTATAAACGAGATTCTCGATATGAAGAAAGTAAGATGAGAAAGAATAAAAAGATAAACAAAACAAAAAAGAAGCTGTCAGGGGCGAAAAAACTCGCCTTGTGGCTTTTTTTGCTTATTTTAATATCGGTTATAGGTGTTGTTGCAATCAACGCTTATGTGAAGAATACCGTCCGCGACAGGATTATCACACCTGAGGATGCATCGTATCTTGATGCGGACTGCATAATAGTTTTAGGCGCAGGTGTGCGTGATGACGGAAGTCCGAGTCATATGCTCGAGGACAGGCTTCTTCGCGGAATTGAGATCTATTCGCTCGGTGCATCAGATAAGATGCTTATGAGCGGAGATCACGGAAGAGCGGAATACGATGAGGTCAACACTATGAAAGCTTTTGCCATAGCGCGCGGAGTGCCTTCCGAAAACATATTTATGGATCACGCAGGTTTTTCTACATATGAGACTATGTATCGTGCCAGAGATATATTCGGTGCAAAAAAGGTCATAGTTATTACGCAGGAGTATCATCTTTACCGTGCGCTTTATATTGCGAATGCTCTCGGTCTTGACGCATACGGTGTTTCAGCAGACCTTCGCACATATGCAGGTCAGGAGTACTTTAACTTGAGAGAAATGATCGCAAGAGTGAAGGATCTCTTCACCGTAATAATTAACCCCGAGCCGACTTACTTGGGAGATGCCATCCCGATAAGCGGCAACGGAGACGTGACGAATGACAAAGAGGGAGGAATATAAATGGACAAAAAAGATCTTGTTTCGGTTTTCAGTAAATATATTCCGAACGAAAAAAACAGAAAGATCCTTCTTTCGGTAACCGATTATAAACTCCGCGCAGATAGAGACAAGAAAATGCTCGAGGTGAAGGCCGCTTTTCCTTCAATTATCAAAAAAAGCGACCTCTATTACCTTGAAAGAGAGATAGAAAAAGCATATGAACTGAATTCTGTACGTATCCTTCCCGAGTATCCGCCGGAGCTTTTTGAAGAGGAATATGTCAGCGAGGTCCTTACAGAAGCAGAACGCATCGGTGTCGTATCAAAAGGATTTTTCTATAATTGCACCTATTCCGTATCGGATAAACAGGTAAACATTAAGATCCCCTTTTCCAGCGGCGGTGTTCAGCTTCTTTACAACGGGAGCACTAACGAAATTATCTCTAAGATCATAAAAAGCGAGTTTGGACTGACTTATACCGTCAATATCGAATCCGAGACCGAGAATGTTCGCACGATGGCCGAAGCATATTCTCACGATATTGCAAGACTTGACCGTATGGTGTACGAAGCGAATAATTCCTATGAAAATGCAATTTCGAAAAGAGAAGCACCGACCGAAAATAAGCCCGAAGAGGAAAAGGTCATCCTTCCTCGTGTCCAGACACTTAATACTTGGGATGTTACCCCCGATCTTAGTAACGGAATATGTAAGATTGGAAAAACATCCTTCGATATTTCGTCGCCCGAATTTGTGATCGGCGCGGAATTTGATATTACCCACCCCACACCGATACGATATATCGAAAAACCCGAGCGTGGGATCGTTATTTTCGGTGAGGTATATGAATTTACAAAGCGTGAATCGAGACGCGGAGATAAGATAAATATTTCCTTTTATATTTCTGACGGAGACGGCGCAATAAGCGTGAAAGCCTCACTTACTCCGGAAGATGCAGGTGTGCTTTCCGGCGCAGTCAAAGACGGGGCGGTCGTAGCCATTCTTGGTTACTCGAAATTGGACAAGTTTGACGAAGAGCTTGTTTTTTACTATAACAGCATCGCCAAGATCAGCAAAGTCAAAAGAAAAGACACTGCAGAAAAGAAGCGTGTCGAGCTTCATCTGCATACGGCAATGTCCGCAATGGATGCAGTTATGCAGCCAGACGAGGTCATAAAAGCGGCGATTCAGTTCGGGCATCCTGCCGTGGCAATTACCGACCACGGGAATGTGCAGGCGTTTCCCGAAGCTATGCTTGCTGCCGAAAAGCTCGGTGGCGTAAAGGTTATTTATGGAGTAGAGGCATATTATGTTGACGATACTTCAAGAGCGGTATTCGGCGACTGTGAAGCCTCGTTTGATGAAGAATTTGTTGTTTTCGATATAGAGACTACAGGCCTTTCTCCTCTTAACTGCAAGATAACCGAGATAGGCGCGGTAATTGTCAAAAACGGAGAGATAATTGAACGTTACAACACATTCGTGAATCCGAAGGTGCCTATTCCCGAAGACATAGTGAAACTTACCTCTATCACAGACGAGATGGTTGCCGATGCTCCCGAAATAGAAAAAGTCCTGCCTGAATTTCTTGAATTCTGCGGCGACAGGCTGCTTATAGCACATAACGCAAACTTCGATATAAGTTTTATTCGTGCGGCTGCCGATGAGTGCGGTGTGCCATTCAATAATCCGTATCTTGATACAGTTGCGCTTTCACGTTATCTCAATCCCGAGCTTAAGCGTCACAAGCTTGATAATCTTGCCGAATATTTCGGACTCGGCGATTTTAATCACCACAGAGCGTGTGATGACGCAGAGATGCTTGGCCTTATCTTTAACAAGATGGCTGAAAAAATGAAGAACGAAGGCGTGTACGGAATAGGTGATATGATCACATCTATGAGTGAGCATTCCGATCCTCTGAAGCTTAAAGCGTATCATCAGATAATACTTGTTAAGAATCAAGTCGGACTTAAAAATCTGTACAAGCTTGTATCTATGGGATACCTTAATTATTTTAAGCGAGTTCCGCGTATTCCCAAGACGATACTTGAGGCTCACCGTGAAGGACTTATTATTGGTTCGGCGTGCGAATCTGGTGAACTTTTCAGAGCATTGCTTGAAAATAAACCCGAGCACGAACTTTTAAAGATCGCTGAGTTTTACGACTATCTTGAGATACAGCCGATCTGTAATAACCGATTCCTTGTCAACGAGGGAAGTGTTGCCGACGATGAAGGCCTGCGTAATCTCAACAGACGGATCGTTGAGCTTGGCAAGAAGGCGGGCAAGCCTGTAGTTGCTACCTGTGACGCTCATTTTCTTAACGAAGAAGATGAGATATACAGAAAAATACTCCTTGCAAGTATGAAATTCAAAGACGCAGACCGCGATGTTGGTCTATACTACAGAACAACCGACGAAATGCTCGAAGAATTTTCATATCTGGGAAAAGAGACTGCATATGAGATCGTTGTAACAAACACAAACCTCATAAACGATATGATCGAGGAGATACGTCCGATTCCCAAGGGAACGTACACTCCTAAAATGGAAGGTGCCGAGGAGGATCTTCATAGAATGTGCTGGGAAAGAGCACATTCTATGTATGGCGAAGATCCGCCTGAGCTTGTAAAAAACAGGCTTTCAAAGGAGCTTGATTCTATTATAAAGCACGGATTTGCAGTGCTTTATATGATCGCGCAAAAGCTCGTTTCCTACAGCGAGAGTCTCGGATACCTCGTGGGCTCTCGTGGTTCTGTCGGATCATCGTTCGTTGCTACTATGGCGGGTATATCCGAAGTTAATCCTCTTCCCCCGCACTATTATTGCCCGAATTGCCAACACTCCGAATTTATAACCGACGGAAGTGTAGGTTCCGGCTTTGATCTGCCGGATAAAAATTGTCCGAAGTGCGGCACAAAGATGTGTAACGACGGACACGATATTCCGTTTGAGACATTCCTTGGTTTCTACGGAGACAAGTCCCCGGATATCGACCTTAACTTCTCGGGTGATGTACAGGGAAGAGTACATAAATACACCGAGGAACTTTTCGGTGCGGATAACGTCTTCCGCGCAGGTACTATCGGTACGCTTGCTTCAAAAACAGCGTACGGATTTGTTGTTAAGTATCTCGAAGAAAAGGGAATATCGCTCAACAAAGCACAGGTAGCACGGTATATATCAAAATGCGTCGGTGTTAAACGCACGACCGGCCAGCACCCGGGTGGCATCATCGTCGTTCCGCGTGAGTATGATATCTATGATTTTACCCCCGTACAGCACCCCGCAGATGACCCCAACTCAAATATCATAACTACTCACTTCCAGTTCTCGTATTTGCACGATACGATACTTAAGCTTGATGAGCTCGGACACGATATGCCGACCAAGTATAAGATGCTTGAGCGGTATACTAATACGAGCGTTATGGATGTTCCGATGAATGACCCAAAGGTATATGAGCTTTTTCAGTCGGTATCCCCCCTTGGGCTTCCTCATAAGGACGGAGAAGTCGGAACATACGGACTTCCCGAGTTCGGTACAAAATTCGTACAGCAGATGCTTGTGGATGCGAAACCGAAAAATTTTGCGGATCTTTTGCAGATATCGGGACTTTCTCACGGTACGGATGTTTGGCTCGGTAATGCGCAGGATCTTATTAAAAACAATGTCTGTGACATTTCCCAGGTCGTTGGAACGCGTGACTCCATTATGCTTTATCTTATCCGTTACGGACTCGATAACGGTATGGCGTTTAAGATAATGGAGGACGTGCGAAAAGGTAAAGGTCTTAAACCCGAATATGAATCGGCTATGCTCGAGCACGGCGTGCCCGATTGGTATATCAGCTCCTGCAAAAAGATTAAATATATGTTCCCGAAGGCGCACGCCGCCGCATATGTTATGTCGGCGATCCGACTTGGATGGTACAAGATCTATTATCCAATGGAGTTTTATGCCGCATTCTTTACGGTAGCTCCCGGCGGTTTTGATGCCGAGATCGTACTCGGCGGCAAGCCTGCAATAGTCAGAACGCTTCAGGAGATTGAAAAGAAGGGTAACGAGGCAACACAAAAAGAAGCAGAAACTCATTCTATACTTCTTCTTGTTAAGGAATATCTTGACCGAGGACTTCATTTTTTGCCGATAGACCTCAACAAATCGGATGCAAGTGCTTTCTTGCCCGAAAACGGAAAGATCAGATTGCCGTTCTTGTCGATATCGGGCCTCGGCGAGACCGCCGCGCAGAATATTATCGACGCTCGCAAGGAAGCAGAAATATTCTCTGTAGAAGATCTGCGCATACGTGCAAAGCTAAGTAAGAGCGTTATCGATATCCTTCGTAAGAACGGAGTTCTCGATACTCTCTCGGAAACAGATCAGATCACAATGTTTTAATATTAAAAAAGCGATACTGAAAAAGTGTCGCTTTTTTGTCACAATATTTACTTTTCTATCGTTATTTTTGATGTCCGGACAAAAACCACACGGAGGTGAAAATGGTGTCTCTTAATGAAGATGCCTCGAAAATAGAGAGGCTTTATCTTCTCTATGAACAGTCAATGTTTCGTGAAGCAAGAGCTATTTTACGTGAAGATCATCTTGCAGAGGATGCGGTACACGAAGCTTTTTTGCGTCTGGTGCGCAAAAGAGATGGGCTGGATGACCCTGAGTCGGATAAAACACGAGCATATATACGTAAAGTTCTTCGAAGCACTGCAATAGACATATATCGTAAAAACAGGCGAGACAGGGATAATTGCTGTTCGTATGAAGACAACGAATCTATCATTGCGAAAGATAGTACCGTTTTTGACGATACTGTCTGCCTTATTGAAGATCTGCCGCCAAAGTATGCGAGCGTTATACGCTGTATCGCCCTGCACAGACTCTCGGCTAAAGAAGCAGCTGCAGTACTTCGAATAAGCGAGGCTTGTGTGAGGAAACGCTACGAGCGCGCAAAGAAGATGTTACGCGACACGATAGAAGGCAAAGGCAAGAAAACTATCTATATTGAACGAAAGGAAAGTAAAAGATGAACGAAAGACATAATTTTTCTGATAAATATAACACTAAAAAGACCGCACTTATAGGTGCACTGAATGATGAGGCGTTTCTCGGAGGGCAAAAACAAAGTATAGGCCATATTCCTCAAAGGATTCTTTGCATTGCCGCTGTAGCCGTGCTGCTTACAGTAAGTGTATGCGCGGCGGTACATCTTGTAGATTTTTCACTTTTTGAAGACGGAAACGAAGCGCATATAAACGCCGGACTTACAGGTCCTGCAGATACATCCGAGCCGCTCCGTTCTTGGAACTCTGATGAAGGTGAGATAAGTATAAGACTTGATTTTGCCTATATGCCCGATGATATGACAGAAGATATGACAGCAAACGGAAAATGGGGTGGTGATGACGTTTCACGTGCGATAACCTTTTCCGGTTTTGACCTTCGCCGAAGCGATCTTGACAGTGTGATCGGCGGTGTAGAGTCAACCGAACAAATTACTGTCGGCGAGCACAAAGCATATTTTATAAGATCGGCATCTGAGATCGCACTGTACGATAAAACCGCATTTGTGCTTTTTGAAGAAGAACAACTGGTTATAAAGGCATATGTAACATACGGTATCGCCGAGGATGAACTTAAAGCTATCCTTTCGGGAATGAGCATCGAGGAGACTGATGACGTATCGCTTGCTCTTCCGATAACTAACGAAACGGGCTCGGACAATATCGATATTCCCGATGTAATGGTCGTAGAAAAAGAAAAAATATACTATAATGACCTTAAGAAGATCGGTGATACCGCAGAGTATGCTTTCGGCCCGGAAGGCGAAGCTCCTTGGATAAAATACGGTATAACAGTAGAAGGTTTTGAGATCCGCGACAGCTTTGCGGGACTCTCTGCGAGTGCAATAGAGAGAAAAGATATCGTGGAGAAATTTACGGATGACGAAGGAAATCTTATTCCGTACAAGAGAACAGAGATAATACGCGGTGACGGAGTTAATACTTTCGGAAGCTTCGGCGAAACGGTCGAGATGACAAAGCGTCTTGTGCTTGTTACGGTAAGAATAGAAGACTTTTACTCGAATGCAGGCGAATCACCGCAACTTTATCTTCGCTCCTACAGTCTTTACGGACTTGAAAAGGACGAAAATGGTCTTGTTAAAAACTACGGACGAATGGGAGATTGGGCTATTGACAGTACACCCGGAACTTATTCGGAGTGCAATGAAGTTGTTTATAACGAACATCTCGGAGGAGATCTCTACAGAATAGGATACATTCTCGACACTGATGAGCTTGGCGGCGAGCTGTTGTTCTCAGGCTTTACTCCTAAGATCCACTATGTATTAAAGTAATATAAAAAGAAGGCACGGAAATGTGCCTTCTTTTGCTCTTTATTCCGGTATTTCTTTGCCTTGATCGCCGGTTACATAGGTGATGGTATTTCCCCCGGTATTGGTGTGATCCGTGTTATTTGACGCTTTAGGAGCTATGGCGTATTCTTCAACTGCACTAAGGTCTGCCGTTGGATTCATAATAACATAGTAATGTGTGGTGGTA